>JAIROD010000426.1 GCA_031257725.1 Planctomycetaceae bacterium
TCCGTTTGTGAGCGACGGTCAATGGTAACGGTTATTCTTTCGCCGAAAGGTTGCGTTGCCGATAGGCAACAGTGAATCAGATTCGATTGGGCAATTTGTGTTTCTGATTTGTTTGGAAACTGATTGCCAGCGGGAAACAGGGGCAAGTCGGCTATTGCCGACGCAACCTTTCGGCGAAAGGTTGCCTACCATCGAATCACCAATCTACTGAATAATTACAAAAAATATTTCACTGATATATTACGATTTTCTTAATTTTCTTAATCATCGTCTTCATTCAATCATTAAAATCATCGTTCAGACCATTACCCGCCGCGTTGCGGCGGGCTGGCTTGTGTTGCCCTTTCAGGGCGAAAGAATGACCATTACCATTAACCGTCACCCACAAACGGAAAACGCTCCCTTTGGCTACTAAGGTTGTTTTGTTTAGAAAATAAGGTTGAAAATAAGGTTTGTTTGAACTGTTTTTAAGTTAGCGAAAAGGTCTAATATTTTGTCCCTAACGGGACAGAAACATTCACCGCGACAGAATTAGCGACAACTTTAAAGTGCGTGCTTTAAACTCGAAAGGGAGCGTTTGGTGTTGGAGGGCAACCCTCCTTGAGGGCATCCACCCCAAAATAACAAACGCTCCCATCTCCTATTGTCCCTAATACCCCTATAAAATAAACTACGAGAAATGCCACACCGCAGCACGTCGAACAGTCACCGTATTGTAGAGATGGACGGCTTTATCGAGCGGCAAAATACGATAATCAATGCCGCGACGGAGAAGATAGTCATGACATTTGGGGGAAAGCGTGATCTCACCGGCGTGCGGAGAACCAAAAATAATCAAATCCACGCCGCCGCTCAATACCGTTCGAATATCTTTAAGCCGAAAACCATGAACATTTTTTTTCGGTAATTTTAACCGTGGTTGAATCGTTCCGTCTGAAAGAATAAAAAAATCTTTGGAGTAGGGTTCATCGGCAATATGAATAACATGTTCCGCCATAAAATGGAGTTGCGGATATTTGGGGATAATTTGATGAGTTTTCCTCAACGGATTGAAGCCGTTGGCACTCCGAACCAACGCAACCGCCCCTAAGACAACTGCGTTATCACCAAGCGATGAAACAAGAATCCGCCGTTTCCCCGGTGCAGAGGGAAGTTGATCGTTGGCAACCACCGCATCGATAATCGGCATCATAAATTTTTGACAAGCCTCAATAACACCGCCGCCCAATACAATAACCTCAGGATCAAGCAAATGACGAACCGTCAAACAGGCATAACCAATCACTTGAGCGGCATAACGGACAATCGGAACAACAACTTTATCATTCGCTTTAATCGCTTTGGCAATGGCTCCGCTTTTGATAATGTCAAGAGTTCCGCCGTTCAGATCAGTGATCACTGATTTGGCTCCACGCGCAACCGCCTCACGGATAAAACGTTCTATTGCCGTGCGGCTGGCAAAGGTTTCAAAACAACCGTAATTACCGCATCCGCAACGGGGTAACTCCGACAAACCGTTTTTGGCGGATTTCGTATTCTGTTTGTATTTTGCGGCGTTAATATTATTGCGCCAATGTTCGCATGGAATTTGCGAAATGATATGTCCGATCTCGCCGGCGGCTTGCCCCGCTCCGTTAAGAATGCGGTTCTCCACGACAATACCCGCACCAATTCCTGTTCCGACAAAAATTCCAACGCAGGACGAAGTATTACGCCCGCTGCCAAGCCAACATTCGCCAAGCGTTCCGAGATTGCAATCGTTGCCGATAGCAACCGGAACGCCGAGCCGGTCCTTCATTCTTTGACCAAGTTCAACGCCTGAAAGATTCATATTAGGAGTTATGACAACCAATCCGGTCTCCTGCTGCACCACGCCGGGAACTGCAACACCAACTCCCGCAATTTCATTAAGAGGTTGGTTTTGCTCACGAAGTAGAATACGGATGGATTCTTCAATGGCGTTCAGTGTCATTTCGACAGAACGATGACGAATCGAGCTGCTGCTGTTAGAATCTCTATTATCGGAGCCATTCGAGATAGAACTGTCGCGGGGCGTGTCACATCGATAGTTGGCAATCACCGACCCCAAACCGGTAATCAAAGACGCTTGAATCTTTGTGCCGCCAACATCAACCCCAACATAATGATTTTTCGGTGAATGCAATGTTTCCATGTGATCATTTTAACTCGTACTTCCACATTTACAAGTTCAATCTCTCATACCAATTGATTTTTTAACCCTAATATAATATCCCCAAAGTCTCCACTGCCCCAAACGCTAAACCCTCCCCTTGACTCATTGGCTGCATCGTATTATGATTCCATTATAAAATTGTTTAATGTCCGTCTATTTTATGTTCTTTAATTTAATACTCAATGTAAGGAATGAACTATGTCAACTAATAATCTTCCTAATTCCGACAGCCTAACATTTGAAAAAGTTTGGCAAGTGATTCATGAAACCAGTAAAGAATTGCGTGAACTGTTCAAAGAAACTGACCGGCAAATGAAGGAAACTGACCGGCAAATGAAGGAAACTGACCGGCGGCTGAAGGAATACATGCAGGAAACGGATCGCCGAATGCAGGAAACTGACCGGTTGCTCAAGGAACGAATGCAGGAAACGGATCAGCAAATGAAGGAAACTGACCGGCGACTGAAAGAAACTGACCGGCAACTGAAAGAATACATGCAGGAAACGGATCGCCGAATACAGGAAACTGACCGGCAAATGAAGGAACACATGCAGGAAACGGATCGCCGAATGCAGGAAACGGATCGGCAACTGAAGGAAACGGATCGGCAACTGAAGGAATACATGCTGGAAACGGATCGCCGAATGCAGGAAACGGACCGGCAACTGAAGGAACACATGCTGGAAACGGATCGCCGAATGCAGGAAACGGATCGGTTGCTCAAGGAACGAATGCAGGAAAATAGTGATCTACAGAAAAAAAATGAAAAGTTGATAGGCAGATTGAGTAAACAAGTTGGTCATCTTAGTCAACGTTTTGGCGAATTGGCGGAACATTTGGTTGCGCCGGGGATCATTCGAATTTTTAACAAACTCGGTTATCACTTTCACGAAGTATCCAAACTCGAAATTAAGGACGATTACGGCAAAACGCTTACAGAAATTGATCTTTTATTAGAGAATGATGAGACGATTGTGGTGGTAGAAGTGAAAGCCAAACCGCGCGAAAACGATATTCCGCATCACATTACTCGTCTGAATATTTTGCGTGAGCATATTAAAAACCATAAAAGACCGGACAAAAAAATTATCGGCGCGATTGCCGGTGCCATCTTTGATAAACAGACCAGAACCAATGCGATTGAAACCGGTTTTTACGCAATCACCCAGAGCGGCGATACTCTCAAAATGGATGTTCCGCCGGATTTCCAACCGCGTATCTTTTAAAGTGTATAACTTTTTTGAACGTAACGTTCACGGCGTGGGCTTGTCTCGCGTTGTTAGGCTTAACCCTAAAACAACAAAATGCTTCTGATGTTATTTTGTTTTTTCGTAGATCATTTTTTGGTCTAACTTTTGTTCTTTTTCACGCTCTTTTCTTGCTTTTGACTGTTCTTCCCAAGTTGTTTTGGTCAAGTCGTCAAAGGTTTTGGGTTTTTCAAAACGTGGGCGAATGGGCATAATCCGAATGTTACGGAACTGCACATTTGATCCTCCTTCTGGAGTAAGAAGTTGAATTGTTCCGGGCAACAGGAAAGGTCCGGCTTGGGGATTGTCCTGATTCACCGGGCGTTTGTCCGACATCTCACACACCGGAATACCATTGACCCATGTTTGAAAATGCCGATCAATCGCCACAAGCGTCAGATAATTCCACGTGTGATCCGCAGGGCGAAGATAGCGTGCGTTTTTCTGACCGCGAAAAGAACCAACATCCACCCCAACTGTTTGATCTCTATCCTCACGTCTGGGGAAGTTCTGAATCGAGATTTCATAACCGGATTGCTCTTCACGTGGAATGGATCGGAAAAATAAACCGGTTCGAGAGGAAGAGAAAATGATTTTGTATTCGAGTTGCAAAATAAAATTATCGTAAGAGTCTTTGGTCTCGATCACACCGGGACCGCCGCTTAACTCCAATGCAAGATCACGGGTTGTTGTCAATTGAACCGCATCACCGCGATATCTCCAGAACTTTTCAGGGGTAATCGGATCGAAAATCGGTATCGAAGAACCCGGTAACCATAACATATTACGAAAACGTACCTTGCCTTTGGTCACCAACAACCCAAGATAACCGTAACCAAGCGGTTGAGAATCGAATAAGGCAATGGGTTCGTTTTGATCAATGGTAATGCGTAACCGTCCCACATCAAATTGGGCTCTCAGACGATGCCAGCGTAACGCTCTTGAATTAACCGTATGTTGTGAGGCAAGTTCCCGTACTTTTTCTTGTTCTTTAAGTTGTTCGGCACCGGGCTGCTGCCGACCAAGCACCGTTCCGCGCGGACGTGTAAAATCGGCGGAATTAAGCACAATGGCATAACAGGAAGAGTGGAGATCCTTCGGGTCGGGCGGCGTGCGCAACAGAAGAAAGGCTTCCGCATTTTCTTCCGCCTGAAAATCGAACATAAACGTTGTATCCCCAAATTGGTTGGTAGTATAAAGAAGTCCGGGATGTTGCGGGTCACTCTGAATTTCATTGTTCATAATCGTAAAACGTCCTCCGCCGTAAGGTCCCTCATTTTGGGTACGCCAACCGAAAAATGTTTTACCGTCAAACAGAAGACACCAACCCTCTTTCAACATTTTATCCCTCAACCGCAAACTCGTATCCACTTCAAACAACCTCGTTCCTCGTTCCGCTTCAGCCCGCAGTTGAAGCCAGCGTTTCCGGTCATTCTCTCGCTTTTGCAACGCCGCCAATTCTTGTTGTTTTTGTTCGGAATCTTCCAATGCTTCCAACGCCGCTCTTTGTGTTTTCAACTCCAGTTCAAGTTGTTCGTCGGGGTTAAGAATTTTAGGCGAATCAGGGAGATCAAACAGGGAGGGTGTTTTCGATGACGCAAACATTTGCGGTAATGGTTTTGCTTGCGGTAATGATTTGGTTTCTGATGATGGTTTTGTTTCCGATGACGGTTTCGTTTCCGGTATCGAAAGAATATCGGTGGAGTCGGAATCAGTGGACAAAACTTTCGGAAGATAATCTTGGGATTCGTTAAACAGTGAATAAATTCCGTTTCGAATCCCTTTTTCCACTTCCAATTGTTTTCTCAATTGGCTTTCCTGTTCTTCACGGTGATATTCTCTCATTCTGGCTTCTTCCGCCAGACGTAAAACATATTCTTCCCGCGTCATTCCCGGTCGAAACCGAGTGGAACTGCCATAAGTAGGCATATTGTAAGGATAGGGATAAGCGGAAGGTCCTACGGAAAAATCGTTTGATGTAATATTGGTTCTGCCGGATGCGGTACCGCCGGAAGGAGGAGCAAGCGGAGAATTGAGCGAATCCAATGTTCCAATCTCCGGTTTTTTCGGATTATTATTGAAAAGCGGATGATAAAGAGCCGACGAATTTTCGGAGTTTCCGTTGTTCATCCAATCATTCGGCGAAGAAGTCGAATTTTGTTGCGTCAATCCGGATGGCGAATTCAACAAAATTTGCGCCGATATTTCATTCGGTTGGAAAAAGACAAACCAACACCCAAGCAATGTTAAAATGAAAAAAAAGAACATAGATCCTAAAGAAACAATCCAATGTTAAAACCAATCACACCACAAACGTAGAACATTTTAGCAAATTCCCGAAAGAATGACAAGAGTTATTATCGAGTAGTTTCTAAAATTCGGCTTTAGGCAGGGACACTAAAATGGACTGAAATGGGAACGTTTGTTGTTGTTTGAGGGCAACTTTGCTTGTAATTGTCTATTTTGTTTTAACCTTTTTTTAACACGAAACACACGAAACACACGAAAAAGATTTCTGTTGTCCTTTTCGTATAATTTTCGTGTGTTTCGTGAAATTTCGTGTATTTTGTGTTTAAAATAGACAGTTACCTTTGCTTGTGATTGCCCGTCCAAAAAACAACAAACACTCCCCTTCGCAACATGCGATGATTCCTATTTAGTTCCTGTTGATTTTACGTTTTTGAAGAAGTGTTACATATTTAATTGCGCTAACTTATTTAATAATAAGAAGTTGTGGAATTTGAAAATATTTTTGAACAAAAACAAAAGAGATGATTTGACTCTTAAAATGCGATTTTTATTTTTGTACAGACGAAATTTGACAATTTAAGGAGTTTTGCTGTAACAATATGCCGGAAACATACGTTACAAATTACACATAACAGTTGTGCCGATATTCGTTACATAAGGAAATTACAGGACAACAATAAATTTTTATGTTAAAATATTAGATACAAAAATAATAAATTGCGACCAACGTAAAATCAACAGGAACTAGTTATTAACGACGGAGTTTACTCCATGTTTTGGGGTTATACTGTCAACGGCATGATATTGGTTATTTTGTTTGATTCAAGAGGTAGGCGATCTTTCGCCGAAAGGTTTTCACCCGCGGTCGCAACGGTTGATCTGGTTTTCTCATTTCCGTCCGCACACAGGTCAAGTCGGTCAATTCGTTCCGAAATTTTGTTAATCTGGTTTTCTCATTTCCATCCGCATACAGGTGTAAGTCGGCTATTGCCGTAATTAGTAAAAATGTTTCGGCGAAACATTGCCTACTTTGGGGGAGATTTCAAATAAAACAACCAATTTTTATCCATTGATAGTATAAGTCGAACAACGCGGGGCAAGCCCACGCCGTTAACGTTCGGTAAATTCTGAATGAGGAGAGATTCCCATCCGCTTGACATATAACAGATCACATTTACAATACTTCATCAAGAGTCGATAAAGATGTTATCAATTTCTACTGTTGTAGATAATACAAAATATAATACAAAATATAATGCGAGCAGAAATTATTTCTAATGGAGATGAACTGACCAGTGGTAAAATTCTTGATACTAATTCTCAATGGTTGAGTCTCAAACTGGCGGATATTGGTATTACAACATTGTATCATACAACGGTTGGTGATGATTTGAACGCGATGATTGAAGTTCTTCGTATTGCGGTAGAACGAGCCGATCTGATTCTTTGGACTGGCGGTCTTGGTCCCACTGCCGATGATCTGACCCGGCAGGCGATTGCCGAATGTGTTGGAGTGCCGTTGGAAAAAAATGAGGAGTCTCTGCGGATGATTCGGGAAATGTTCCAACTGCGCGGACATGAGATGCCCAAAACGAACGAAATTCAAGCGTTCCAACCACGCGGAGCAAAAACCATCCGCAATCCACATGGAACCGCTCCAGGAATCGATCTTACCGTAACTCGTTCAAAACCGGTCAATGGTCGGCTTGATTTTTTTCGTATCATGGCTTATCCCGGTGTTCCGGCAGAAATGAAAGAGATGTGGCAGGATAGCGGTCAACAAGCTCTTCAGGAAATGCTCGGTCAATTAACCGGTCAGAAACGTGTTTTGCGTTTTCGTACCATTCATGCGTTTGGTTTGGGAGAAAGTCAAATCGAAGCAATGTTGCCGGATATTATCAATCGGAATCATGACCCCAAAGTCGGTATCACTGCCAACCAAGCAACCATCACTCTGCGAATCGTTGCCGAATCCGCAACCGAAGAAGAATGTTTCAAAAAAATAGAACCAACCGCAACTCTGATTTACAATACTCTTGGTCAACTGATTTTCGGTGAAGGCGATGATCGGTTACAGGAAGTGGTGTGCCGGAAGTTGAATGCGTCCGGCAAAACGCTTGCGGTGATCGAAGCCGGAACACGCGGATTGTTGGCGGAAGCGATTGCCGGTTCCAAAGAACCGCCTGATTGTTTTGCCGGAGGAATTGTCTTGCCGCCGAAGCAACCCATTGATCCGGACGAAATGATTCGTCGCGGACGCAGACTTTTCAATGTGGATTATCTGCTTTTAGTCGGAGCCTACCCAATCGGAAAACCCGACCGAAACCGAACTGAAGAAACATTTACCGCTGTCATTGATGCACGAAAAACCAATTTGCAGGAATCAATCATCACCCTGCAACATTATCCCTATGTCGGACATCCGGACATTATCGACGATCTTTACGTTAAGCGGGCAATTAATCTGTTGCGGAAAACAATCAGTTAATTTGGAATTGGGCATCTCTAATAATTCGATTTTCTATTTTTAACCCATTAATTAATAAATTAATAAATTAATAAATTAATAGTTAATAGTTAACGATGGGGTTCACCCCGTGTTTTTAGTTAACGACGGAGTTCACCCCATGCTTTGGGGTTAAGTCTAACAACGCGGGGCATGCCCACACCGTTAACTTGCGGTAAATTCTGAATTATTAAAGATTCTTCCTTTCTTAAAAGTTTATTTTTTGTAATTATTCGGAAAATTGATACTGAAATATTACGAAAGGTGTCGTTTGTTACCGCGAATAGCGTAGAGACCGAACATAGAGACAAATTACGCCGCAAATGATTTTGCAAACTTTTTGCCAACACTGAATTGGAATATCATTTTAACGATTAAATCGATTATAACGACACCCCATTAGGATTAAAGCGGTTATAGCGATAAAATGATTAAAGATTTTTGGTGATTGACTTGACGTGTTATTTTACGACTGCTATCATACCGTATGTCTGCTCATTTGTTAAGAAATGCCGACTTTTTCGTTTGGCTCGGTTTTGCCCGACGATTAATAAGATTTCTCGATTTTTTCCGTAAAATATGGAGAAAATAATTAAAGATTTGGAAAAAAATTGTACACAGGTCGTTTGTTCCTGCGTAAAATTGAATGATTGAGCGTCTCTCATAATTCAATTTTTTATTTTCAACCTATTTCGGTGAATTATGAGAGATTCCCGATTGCCTTAACCCATTTTTCGAAAAATTCCAAAAAATTTCAAAAATTTTAAAGAAAGCGAGTCTCCCCATGATGAGTAAAATTTTTTATTGGACATTGTGTTTCACGGTTGTTTTTGTTGTTTCAATTACAGAAGCGGTTCATGCCGCCGCTCCGTGCTGCACCAGTATTATTTCCGGCAACAGTCAAACATACCGGTTGGAGTATTCAACGGTTACCGAACCGGTTGAAATGACTGGTTACAAAAAAGTTGTGGAAACTCAATACATTGAGGAAGAAGTAACAACTTATCAAACCGTTTGGGAAACGCAGCAGCGTGAACATCGTTACACGGTTGCCCGAAGCGTTCCGGAAACTTCGATGGTAGAACGGCGTTATACGGTGAATCGTCCGGTCGAAGAAACCGAGTACCGTGATACAAGTTATTATGTTACGCGATTAGTACCGGAAACGGCAGAACGTGAAGAACGTTATCTTGTTTCAAAAAAAGTCTATGAAACGCAGGAACGGGAAATTCTTGAAACGCGGCGTGTTCCTGTACAGGAAACGACAATGCAGGAGCGTACTTACACGGTCAATCGTCCTGTAACAACTTATGTGGAACAAACGTTGGATCGCGGCGGTTATGTTGATTCGGTTCAGGTCAAACCGGGCAAAACCTACACGCGTCTCGCGTGGCATCGTGCGGAATATTACGATCCGGCAACAGGAACAACACGTTGGCGATTACCGGGATTTTACTGGACGGAAATGGAAGGCGCACCGCGTTATGAGGTCAACAAAACGTATCAACCGAATTACGTAACTCAAATGGTTCCTGTAACCAATATGGTGCAGGAACAACGGACAGAACAGATTCCGGTTACACGAACAACATTTCGGGAAGAACAGATTGTTCGGACGGAACAAGTTCAGGTTCCGAAAATTGTGCAAGAAGAAGTTGTTCGTAAAATTCCAATCACCACCCATAAACAGGTTGTCGAAAAAGTCGAACAAAAAACTCCGGTAACTGTTCAGCGTATAGTTACAGAGGAACGTGTCGAGAACATTCCTGTAACAACTTATAAAACAGTTACGGAAGAACGTGTTGAACCTTATGAAGTCAAGGTTGCCAAAGTTGTTCCGGTAACACGAACCGTCCGTAAACCGGTAACAGTGGAAAAATGGGTTCCGTACACTTTTACGAATGAACGGAAACGAACAGTGGTCAATCGGATTCCGATAGAGTCGGTAATAACCATTCCTTCACCTTCTCCAATTGGTACGGCACACTCTGTTACTGCCCAACCGACTCCGGCTCCGCCGGAAAACAAAAACGAGACACAAAACAATGATCCGGCGGAAAATGTCCCGATAATTAAGAAACAATAAGTTCATGTAACCGTTTCTTTTAATTTTTGTAATTATTCAGTGGAATATTTGTTTTCGCAACATGCGATTATTCGCCTTTGTTACAGACGAGGGTTAGCCTACGATTGTTAACGGCGGGGTTTACCCCGCGATAATTAACGACCAAACAAAAATTCCACTGAAATATTACCAATTTTTTTAACACGAAACACACAAAATGACACGAAAAATATGAAAATTTTGTTGGCGTCGTTTTTGCAACAATTTTTCGTGTATTTCGGTATCGCCAAGAAGTTTGGTTTAGCTTGTGAGCTGAAAGGAGTTCACCATGTAAATTGCCTATGTAGCATGTAGTTGGACGACGCTTTAGAGGAGTAATTCTCTGGGGTGGGAAACGTCTTAAAGTATTGCGTGTAT
>JAIROD010000483.1 GCA_031257725.1 Planctomycetaceae bacterium
TTGTCGCCGATTGATCACAAGGAGACGGCGGAACCGATGCCGGTTTTGAAATTGAGTACAACAAGTCCTTTCGGTTTGTCGTTGTTCCGGTCTTTTCGTTTTTCTTCTGAAAATTATTCGTTACGGTTTGCTGATGCAAAGACGGCGAAAGGAATAAATCATATTCAGTGTTTTTCTGTACTAAAAATAACACGGCGGGATGCTTATTTAGAAACGAAAATTCAAATTAACGGGAATGGTAAACCATTTTACGAATCAATTCAATTGCCGGAAAAATTTGTATTAAAAAATGTCAATGTGCCGGACGGCATTTTATGGAATCGTGAATTTGTCCGTGATCAAGAGAATAAACTCAATATTATTTGTCCGGACGGTCATTCTTCTCAAATTGAAATTCTTATTGACGGCGATTTCAGCGGGGCGTTTTCCAAAGAACGTAACGAAATTGAAACGCTGCCTCTTTTCAAAACAGAAAAAACATATACGTTTATAACCACTGCTGTTCTTACGGAACCCTCGTTGGATGTTCGGGCGGATAGTTTGAAAGGTATTGAGACATCGCCGCCGGATTCAGTATTTTCATGGTTACTTCAACCGGAACAGCGTGAATTGATACGGATTGTGTTATCCTCATCGGCTTCGACCAAAGGTGCCGAAGGTAAACTAATCCTTTCTGAACGAAAACCTGAAATTCGTTGCAGTACGATTACCAATGTTCGGACAACAGCCGAATCAATTGAAGAAACAACCTTGCTTGATTTTGATATTGCCAAAGCGGGAGTTCGGACTATCGAATTTGTGTTACCCGCATGGATGAGCGGCGCAAAAATCAATGCTCCCTTTCTCCGGCGTAAAACGGTAACACCGCTTGATACGAAAAATACGGATTCGCCGGTTCTTGTCCGGCTTGAACTTCTTGAAGAAGTGATGAAACAATTACGGGTTTTGGTTCAAACCGACCGGCGTTTACAATCGGAAACGGATTACCGCGTTTTCGTTCCGGTTATTCGTACCGGTCAAACGATGCGGCAATATATTGTTATGGAAAATGACCGCCGCTCGCCGGATGAAATGGTTGTTGACCGGCTTCAACATCTTCAGGCGTTGAACCGTCAGCAGAACGAATGGAATTATCTCGCGTCCATTCTCGGCGGAAATGTTACCGAATCTTATTTCGCAACGAAAAATAATAATCCCGCTAAGAACAATTCGGAAAAAGATAATAATGATTCAGATAAAAATGATTCAGATAATAACGATTCGGATAAAAACAGTTCTGTTAATAATGATTCCGGCGATGCGGCGAATTTATCGTTTCGAATGAAACGCCGTGAAACGGTTCAGTTGGCGGATGCGCGGATTGATCTGGCGGAAACACGGTTCACGCTCGGCGATAACGGCGATTATCGGGCGGAACAGATTTATCATATCGATAACAAGAAAGAACCGTATCTTGATATTCTGCTTCCCGAAGCCGCCTCACTTTGGGGCGCACGGATTCTCACCGCCGCCGAATGGCAACAGAAGGAACACGGTGAGAATAATATCGGACTTCCCGTTAAACCGAATATGATGCCGGCGGAAATAGTCAAACGTTATCACAAAAACGTAACAGAATCACGTTTGATTCGGATTCCGTTGGTCAAAACGGAGAGCGGTGATATTGATTTTATTGTTCGATTAATTTATGCCGGAGAGTTACAACATTTTTCCGGTTGGTCGCGGCTTGACGTTCCGTTTATTGAAGTACTGAATATTCCGGTCGGCGAAACGCTTGTCCGTCTGAACTTGCCTGATCGTTACGAATATCAATTTAAAGGCAATCTGCGGCGTGTCCGGCAAGAACAAGAATCTGAAACAATCCGGCAAATTCAATCGAATTACCAATATCAACAAACCGATCGTTTGCGTCAGGCAGTTAAAGGTATGAATCCCTTTGCCGCTAAACGTGCGAAAATGAACCTTAAACAATGGGAGGTGTCCGGTTCCTTATCCGGCGGCAAAAATGTTTATTCATCCGCTACGGCTTCAGGTTCTTTAGAGGGACCAATGTATCGTGGTGATACTATTGTCTTTAATGAAAAACAAAACGACAATGTCAACATCAAAACCGGCTCCGGTACTTTGACGCTCAAAGGAAGCGGAAGAATCGAACCAGACCAATCTCAAGCCGTTGTTCCTGATGAAACAGCAACATCGTTTACATCGAATAGTGCAACGTTAAATTCCAATTTTTACAATCAATCAAATACCTTTTCCGGGCAACTTGTCCAACAGAAAGCGTTGACCATTAACAAAACGGTAAATCTGCCCGCAACAAAAAGTTCTTCATCGTTTAACGATCAATGGTTTGCTTCCAACAGTCTTTCGACTCCGAATAACGCAACAACACAAGGAGAAACAATTTATGAAGTCGGAAAGGCTGATAGAAATCGGGAGTCAGGTCAAGTAAATCATGTATTTGACCAAATTACAGTTGCAGGAAGACAACATGAAAGCAGCAGTAAAGTTCCCGTTTCTCAACAACAAGCATTGCATCCTCCTACTTCTCAAGTTCCTCAACCTCAAGGCAGTCCTCATCGTATCGGTTCGCCACAACAGGCAATCCCGCAACAACAAATAATCCCGCTAATCCCGCAACAACAAGCCGTTTTGCCGCCGGCGCATCCTACCACGCAAGTCCCTCAACAACAGCGAAACGTTCAAATTGTTCAGGGCAATCTTGTACTTAGTGATACGACAAACGGCACGAACAGAGATGGACTCGATTATAGTGGTAACGTTACATTTAACAGTGGTAGTAGTACTTACCAATCAGGACAAACTTCACAAAAAGAAATTAACGCATCGGCGGTATCTTCGGATGAAAGATCATTAACCGAACGAGTTAAAGAACAAATAGAAAATATTGCTTCTTCTCCAATCGATAGTGCAACCGGATCGTTTGATAATAGAAGATCCTCAACAAAAGCCGAACCATCATCAGACAGATTTTCTGTTACTGAAGGAAAAAACACTACATTGGGATTATCGAAACCAGACGATTCTTCCGGTCAGAGTGGCATCGCCAACAGCAACAGCATATCCTCAACAGGACATGTTACACCGCTTTATTCTCGTCCTGCCGTATCGGAAAGAGATGGCAATCGTCGTGAAGAATCAATGAGGAATCGGCGTTCAGTAACGTTGGAACCTGTAACGCCGAAAACTGACCAATCCGCCGAAACGGCAACAGTTGAACAAATATTACCGGCTCTTTCGATGCGGACATCAAGTCTTGACATTGAGATTCCGAACACGGGCAAGACATTTTTATTTACAGCGTCACAAGGTTCGCTTGATCTTTCGTTCCGTACAATTTCCAACCGTACAGGTTCACGTGGAGTTCAGATGTTGGCGGCGTTTTTGGGTTTAGCGTTTTTATACGGAATTTATTGTCTTTGTTTCAGTATCGGCAACCGCTTAACTTTTGACCGTCGCACTCACCGCAATATCGCGGGACTTATTACGTTATTGAGTATTCTTTCGTTAATTCTTGCGCCGTTAGTTTCCGTTTTGTCTCTTATTTTCGCCGCAATACTTTGGATAACATTGTTCCAACGAAAATCAACTACAGAGCGTCTCTAACAATTCAATTGTCTATTTTCAACCTATTAGGGAATCTCTCATAATTCAGAATTTACCGAAAACTTAACGGTGTGGGCTTGCCCCGCGTTGTTCGACTGTAATTATTCAGTAGATTGGTAATTCGATGGTAGGCAACCGCTCGCCGAGCGGTTTTTATTAATACGGCGTACTCGCCGGCTTGACTCTGTGGACGGTTGGAAATTAAAAACCAACAGCGTACAACACAACAAACCAACCGGCGCAACTGTGGGTGAAAACCCTTCGGCGAAAGGCGTTCACCTACGGTCGCCTACCTTGTAATTATTTCCTAGCGTTCACAGGGTGGTTGTTAAAATGGATAAAAATAGTAATATATCAGTGGAATATTTTTTTTGTATCTATTCACTAAATTGGAGGTTTTACATTTTTCGGTTGATTTATTATAAGCAACAACCCCTTTAGGGGTTCAACGTGAATAACCGCCGGTTGAAACCGGCGGTTATTCACAGTAAACGCCTAGCGGCGTTGACCCGATGGCAGACGTTACTAGACCAACAATCCACTGAATAGTTAAAAAAATATTCCACTGATATATTACTTAATAGACCTTTTCGCTAACCATAAAAATTATGAAAAAACACGAAAAGGTTTATTTCGGAAAGGAACGCACGCGTCCCGTGTGCATCCCCAGAGTTCGTGTGAAATTAGACATTTTCGATAACTCATGCACGCGGGACGCGTGCGTTCCTTCGGTTAGCGAAAAGGTCTATTATAGTTAACGATGGGGTTTACCCCGTGTTTTAGAGTATAAGTCGAACAATGCGGGGCAAGCGCGCGCTGTTGACTTTCGGTAAATGCTGAATGATGAGAGTTTTCCATATCAGCGTTTTCTACATGCGGATAAATTGATTGTGGATTATATGGATTATTATAATGGGAATAATAGATAAAATAATTAATTTATATCGATTTTTCTATTTTTATCGATTTTTACTGTTCTGATGAAACTTTTTAGCCGATTAAGGAACGATGAGATTAGTTTTGTTCAACAGAACTGTTTATTGAGAACTATTTATTTGGAGGAAGGAAAACATGATGTTTTCAAAACGAATACGTTTTTTTTTAAGTTTTGGATTTGTATTTCTTTTTGCCGCAATAGGTTACACGACTCAAACGGCTCAAACCGTTGGGCAAACCATCGGGCAAATTGCAACTCAAACCACTGATCAAAAAATTCTTGAACCCTCTGAAACAATAAGACTTTACGAACAAATCACCAATATCGACCGCGTTCCGGTAATCACCTGTATTGATCTTGAGAAAAATGGGCGGCTTTTGGCAATCGGCGGAGATGATTGTGTTGTTCGGCTTTGGGATGTGCAGACCAAAGGTTTTATCCGTGAATTGCAGGAACATCTCGATTGGGTTCGCGGTCTCGCGTTCAGCCCCGACCAAACCCGTTTGGCAACCGTCGGACAAGATGGACAAATCAAATTGTGGGATGTGCAAAACGGCACCCTGGTACGTTCCCTAAAAGGGTTCATACGCGGAACACAAAAAGTGTTGTTTCATCCCAACGGTTCACAATTCGCCGTTTGCGGATTCGAAAAAAATGTTCGAATCTATGATGCGGCAAGCGGTGATTTATTAAAAACATTGGAAACTCACGGCACCAGCAACAAAGCAATCGCTTTTTCACCGGAAGGTTCTCTTTTGGCAGTGAGCGGACGAACCGGTGTGATTCGGGTTTGGAAAACATCCGGCTATCAGCAGCTAACCGATTTGAAAGGCGATGGACGACGTGTTCACACGGTTGCCTTTTCACCGGACGGTTCCCAATTGGCTTCCGGCGGCGACGGTCCGTTTATCATGATTTGGAAACCAACAGACGGAACATTATTGCAAAGTCTTCAGGAACGACCCGGTAAAACATTTTCGCTTGTCTTTTGCGGTAAAACATTGCTTGCCTCCGGCGAAAGCGACAATGCTATACGTATTTGGGATATTACTCAAAACCGGAATACTCTGACTCTTCTTGGACACACCGGAACAATTTCAACGATGATTTACGAAGCGGCCTCAAACAGATTGATCTCCGGCAGTTTTGATACCTCATTACGATTCTGGATTTTACCGGAAGATTCCGTTCCGTCTCAACAAATGACGACAATTCCATCAATAACAACTCCGACGACAACGGACTCCCCTGTTGCCGCAACTCCAATTCCAACCATCCCAACAATGACCGCTCCGGCTGAACCGGTTCCGACATTGAAATCACCGTTTGACGAACCAATCAATACAACAACATTGTCAATACCAATTGCGTTTTAATAATTTGATTCCAACCGGATCATTACATAATTTTAATAAATTTCGATTTTAGATCATTCCCCCTTTATACGAAAACATGGAGGTTTTCAGTGGGTTTTCTCAATCATATTTTCGGTAACACCACGTCAATTAAGGAAACTGCCAAACGCCGTCGTTCA
>JAIROD010000514.1 GCA_031257725.1 Planctomycetaceae bacterium
CCATTCGTTTGGTTATTCCTAGCAGGTTGTTCCTCAACAGAGCCTGCGTCCGCTTCACCAAACAAAACAAATGATAACTGATTACAAACCGCTGTCAATCACCCATTCAACAAAATTGCAGCGTTACGATATAACCTTATTCAAGACGATTTTCTCTCCAAGAAAACCAGTCCACCTCACTAAATCAGAAATAATCAGTAATATTTCACTGAAATATTACTATTCACTAATATTGGCGGCAAGTTTGGAATAACGTTCTGCAATATCTGTTTTGCCGGTTTCACGATACATATTGGCAAGATTTGAATAGGGAATTGAAAGAGCCGATTCGTCAATGATTTTGTTTTTAACGCCTCGTTCAATTTGTTTCAAACCGCGTTCCGTCAACCGGATTGCTTCTTCCCGTTGGTCGGTCATCCAGTAGGAAACGCCCATACTGACTAACGTTTCGCCAAGTCTTCCGAGCGCTTCGGGATTGATTTTCGGCAACAGTTTTTCAAAAACGGGTTTGGCTAAATCAAACCATTCAATTGCCGCCCGATGATTTTGATTGCCGATAGCGTGAATTGCTCCGAGCCGGAAATATAAACGTCCGAGCAGATAAAAATCCGTATCGCTTTTTCGGTTTCTGATTCCCGCTTCCATGTAATCCGCCGTCAACTCCCCATATTTCAACGCCGCCGAATAATTCTTACGGAGTTGGAAAATTTGCACCGCATCGTAAAGAGACAAACTTGTTTCCCATTGATATTTTCGCTGCAAAATAGAATCACGTGTTGATTCAATTAAATCGTTGCCGGTATTGACGACATCATCGATGTATGTTTCCATATCTTCCTGTTCCGGCAAGCCGACCTGCGCTGCAAGAACACAAACGGCAATCTTAAACGAATATTCATTGGAAAACCGTTTAGCGGCGATCATTTCCGTATCTTTTGTAATTTCTCTTGCTCTTGAAATCCATTTTGCGATGGATTCTTCTTTTTTGTCCCAACGTCCCCACGCCACATCCCGTGCCGCACCGAGGTGTGCGTCGAACAGAACATCTTTTGCGGTTTGTCGGATAGTTTGGTTGTCGTGATCGATCAGCGTCATTGCCAACCGGATTGCGTCGGAATGACATTCGATGGCAATCTCATAATCAGGGTTCTGACTTGTCCGGTAAAGATCGCCGAGCATGGAGAGCGCACGGGCTTTTTCATGGGGATAACGATCACAAATTCCAATAGTTTCTTCCAAGTAAAGTTTTGCTTCTTCAATCCGGTTCATGCGAACCAATGATTGAACGTATGTTAAATGGTAGGCGGGACGACGTTCATCAAGTTTAATTGACCGTTCGGCATAGATCAAAGCGCCATCGACATTTCCTGCCATCATTTCAACTTGCGAAAGTAACCAAAACGCTTTAGCATCATCGGGATTGATTTGAATTGCGTCTAACAAATCGCGTTGAGCTTCAGTGGGTTGATCGTTGAGGGTTGCTTCGGCGCGGAGAACAAAAGGTTCGGAAGAGACCGGTTCGATTCCGATTTGCTTAACAAACAAACCGTCATCTTCGGAAGGTGCAAAAAGGAACAAAACTCCTTTTTCAGGGAACACTTCACCGATAATTTGACCGGTTTCATCTGGAATCAGGACGGGTTTTGCTTTGAGCAATTCCGTTTTGAGAACTTCACGGACTTGTTCTTCGGGAAAAGGTTCATCAAGTTGAACAACAATTGATTTGACAACATTATCTTTAAAAATGATTTCGATATGATTTAAGATTTCCGTTGAATAAAGATGGGCGAGCGAATTATCGATGGTTGTTTTTTGAAGCGGTTCACCCCAGAGTTCGTTTAGGTGATTCAGAGTAGTTTCACCCGGAATAACACCTTGAAATGCAGCGGTTCGGACTGGAGGGTGATAGGGATCGACCGCGAGGTTTTCAGTTGTGGACGGTTCCGGTACAGGCCGCAGTCTTGCCGTTTCAGACGATATGGTCAACCGTTCCGGCAATTCCGGCGGCAACGGCGGTTTCGACGCTATTTTTGGAGAAGTTGCCGTTTTTTCGGGCATTCGCGGCGGAGCGGCGGCAAAGTCAGCGGAAAGATCGGTAGAAGAGTCGGACGGAATAACATCACTGACCTGAACCGTCCGGCTTGCATCTGAATTTCCGACTGCCGACCGAATGGTTGCGGTTTTCGCAATCGTTTCGGGAGTTGGCGTGTCCACGTAACGGCGGCGGGTTGCCGGATTGGGTTGACGCTGCTGATGTTCCGATGTCAAATAACCGACCGGACCATCTTCGGGATAAACCAACATCGGATAATTCGACGGTTCTCCGAATGATCTAACTTTGCTTTTAAGTTTGTTCGGTTGCGTCAACGTTTCTTCGTCCGCAAACAACAACCCGCAAACAACAATGATTGCTGGAATCAGCAAAAAACGACAAATCGGAAAATTCATCCTTGTTCTCCGATGTAAGAATTAGAAAAAAATACGTTGTCGGAACTTTAACATTTATCAAAAAACGTGTCCAGATCAATTTTTCAGATTCTTTCGGAATTTGGGAAAACTTCAAAGGTGAATCTCTCATCGTTCTGAATTTACCGAAAGTTAACGGCGTGGGCTTGCCCCGCGTTGTTAGGCTTAACTCCAAACATGGGGTAAACCTCGTCGTTAACTTTCAGTAAATTCTAAGTAACTATTCAGTCCCGCAAGGGACGACACTTTATTAACCGTATGCTTTAGCTTACGGTCTAGGCGGTTACACACCATCAAGTCCCGCAGGGACGACACTTGAAAACGGTCTCTATATTCAAGTGTCGTCCCATGCGGGACTTTTT
>JAIROD010000545.1 GCA_031257725.1 Planctomycetaceae bacterium
AAAACAGGGGAAATTTTTGCGATTTTTGACCACTCAAAATTGGCGAACATATCCCCATTATCAAGGAAAAATAGGCTATTTTTTGATTTTTGTGTATCTGTTATTTACAGTTTGAGTAAGGTAAAAATAAGGTTAGTTGAAACAATTATTATTCATTTTAGCAAATTCGGCTGATATATTACAAAAAAAATATTCCACTGATATATTACGGTTTTTCCTTATTTTGCGTTCCATGTTCGAGTTTGCGGTTCTTTGGGGGTGAAGGTTACGATTTCCGTTTTGTCGGCGAAACGCAGGCGGCATTTGGTTCCCCATGTTGGGTGAATGACCGCTTTGATTTCTTTTTCGTTCCAATCAATATCCGCCACAAATCCGCCGCGAGCCGCCAAGCCCTTGACGCTTCCCGATTTCAACGCGGGAAGCAATGCCGGTAAAATGTGGAGTTCCGTGATGTCGCCGTCTGGTCTGGATTGCAATAAACTTTCCCCCAACGCCGAAGTCATTCCTAAATTGCCGTCGTTTTGCCAAGACGAACCTAAAAATATTGAAAATAACGATGAACGAACCGACCGTTGAACATGCCGGTCAAATACCGCTTCAACATTCTTGCCGTCATGCAATCTTGCCCAATTTCCCGCCAACATACTTCCCTGCCACGAGGCGCACGATTGATCGATCACTTTACGGCGTTCCAATGTTTTACGCATTGCGTCCGCCAACTCCGGCGTGGTGATCGGCGAAATATCCCAGTCCGGACTCAACGCCCAACCGTGTGCAACTTGTCCGTTGTTCGATGACGTGTCCCAATCTTCGACCCATTCCTGTAAATCGCCGCGCGTCGGACTGACTTTATTCGGCGGTAATCGTTTCAACGCTGTTTCAATTTCCTGCCGAAACGGTTCATCAAGACCAAGCGTTTTTGCCGCCTCAATCGTGTTGCGAAACAACGCGCGGACAATTTGAATATCCTGCATTGCCCCGCAAGTCGCCCAACCGACAAAACCGTCCGCGCGGCGATATTGATTTTCAAAAGAGGTCGCCGGATTCGTTGTCAAATAACCGTGCGCGTCCTCCTGCAATGTGTCCAAATAAAATTGCGACGCGCCTTTCAAAACCGGATAAATCTCTTCAAGAAATTCTTTGTCTCCGGTAAATCGATAATGATCGTAAACCGAATAACAAAGCCACGCGCTGCCGACTTGATAAATCGCCCACAATCCCGTGCCGGCGACGGGCCATGTCGTCCGCCAAATATCCGCGTTGTGATGCGCGACCCAGCCGCGCGCGTTGTAAAGATTCTTCGCCGTCTTCGCTCCATCGACTGTCAACTCCTTTGTCAGCCGAACAAGCGGTTCGTGCAATTCGGACAAGTTCGCCGTTTCCACCGCCCAATAATTGAGTTGCGCGTTACAATTCAACGTCCAATTGGAAGCCCACGCCGGTTGTAAATCTTTGTTCCAGATTCCTTGCAGATTCATCGGCTGCGTTCCCGGACGCGAACCGGAAATCAATAAATACCGTCCGAATTGATAATACAACGCCGCCCATTGCGGATCGTTTTGCAACGAAAAATTCCGCAACCGTTTTTCCATCGGCAGCGTTGCCCGTTCCGTCAACGGAATATCCAACTTCACACGGTTAAAGAACGATTGATAATCGGCAATATGCGCCCGCTTCAATTCGTCAAACGGTTTTTTTGCAACGGTTTCAAGACGTTTTGTTACCTGCGCAATCAGCGACTGTGTTTTTTCCGGCGAATTGTCGGGTGTTGTGAACGGGTCAATGTAGGAATTATTTGCGGTGAAATAAATTTTAACATCGGTCGCGTCGGCAATATTGAGTGTTGCGTCGGATTTCTGCGTCTTGCCGTCGGTAACAATCTTAATTCCCTGCACAAATTTAATTCCTTTATCCTTCTCGAACTCCAGATTTTTTTTATTGGGAATACCGGCATAGCCGTAAGGGTTGGAGTAAATCGGTGCGTTGCCGGTCAAAACGATTACGTTATTTGCCGTGTCTTTTAGCACGTCATATTTCAACTGACTCGACAGCGAAACATCCAACGATAACGCTTTCGGTTGCCCGCTTTGCCAATGAAAAACAAGAACTTGATCGGGATAACTTGCAAACGCCTCCCGCTCAAACTTCACGCCTTCTTTTTTGTACGATAACTTGACAATTCCTTCCCGCAAATCCAATTCTCGGCGATATTGTGTTATCGCGGTACTTTCACCATCAGCACTGTCGTCTTCTTGTTTTTTCGTTTTTAAAATCAGATCGCCGAGCGGTTCGTAACTGAATTGCCAAGGACCGAGCATTGTTTTATCGATTTTTTGTTGCGCTTCGGCGTTCTTGTTTTCGATCAAAAGTTTTCGGATTTCCGGCAACACTTTATGATTATCGGGACGTTGTAAATCACGCGGTTCGCCCGACCAAATCGTGTCTTCGTTAAGATGAATTTTTTCTTCAAAAACATTTCCGCCGAGAGTTGCGCCAAGCCGTCCATTCCCAATCGGCATGAACTCAAACCAATTTTGCGCCGGTTTGGAACACCAGATTGTATCGGGATGTTTCGGCGGAGTTGTATCGGAAATTACCGATTCGGCAACCGATGTAATTGGTTTGCCGTTGATAAAAATATTCGGCTCATTCTTGCCAAACAACGCGGCAACATGAACCCAAGTATTCTTCGGCAATTCTTCTTTGGAAACAAGCATATCGCCGTAACTGATCAACCGAAATTTTCTGCCCGGATACAAATCGAGCAGCCAGCCGTCTGAACCGCCCGGCGTGATTTGATCAAAAATCCGGCAGTTACCGTTATTGTTCTCGTCGAGGTAAACCCAACCTTGCGCCGCACCGTATTGTTTTCCCTGCGCGTCAATTGATTGCGGCAAGGCGGTTGGATTTTTGATTTTGTTGTCGTCCGGCTTTGTTTCGGCAAATTTTTTAATCGCGTCAACAGTGAGCGTCTCGTAAACGCCGAACTGTTCAATCGCGCCGGAAAAACGGTTATTGCCAACTTGATCGGCACCGATTTTCACAGGATGTTCCGCAAATACCGCTATTGTCAGAAGTGAAAATAACGCGGTAGTTATTATCGCTCTAAAAAACATAATTGTCCTCATTGTGTTAAAGGTTTGTTAAAGGTTAGTTGGGAACTTCTAAAAACTCAAAATATTACGATTTCTTTGATTTTGTGATTGACGATGATTTTCTTAATTTTCTTACATCATAGTCTTCATTCAATCATTAAAATCATAGTTCAGACATTAAAATCATCGTTCAGACGCGGATTACACGCCCCACACGTCCATCATTCCGCTTGCCATACTCTCCAACTCTCAATGATCTACTGCCCTTTCAGGGCGTTGATCGTGTTGACCATTACCCGCCGCGTTGCGGCGGGCCAGCTTGTGTTGCCCTTTCAGGGCGAAAGAATGACCGTCACCCACAAACGGAAAACGCACCCGTTGTTCGGCGAGCGGTTGCCTACCATCGAATCACCAATCTACTGAATAATTACCGAAAATGATGTAAATTTTGTATTACTAAAATAATGTAATATATCAGTGGAATTTTTTTCGGAGATTGAAGTTTATTTTTTACCACCCCTAGCCCCTCCGAAGGAGGGGAATTATTCCCCTCCTTCGGAGGGGCTAGGGGTGGTCATTCGGAAGAAACAACTGAATAGTTAAAAAAAAT
>JAIROD010000067.1 GCA_031257725.1 Planctomycetaceae bacterium
AACAATAAGGTAATAAGGTTTGGTTTCTGGTAGGACTCTTGCTACTAAGTTTTTTTGTCTAATCGTTTTGTTAAGAAAATAAGGTTGAAAATAAGGTTTTGTGAAACGATGACGATACGTTTGGGAATATTCCACTGAAATATTACGATTTATTTGATTTTGTGATTGACTATGATTTTCTTAATCCTAGTCTTCATTCAATCATTAAAATCATCGTTCAGACCATTACCCGCCGCGTTGCGGCTGGCTGGCTCGTGTTGCCCTTTCAGGGCGAAAGAATGAGCATCACCCACAAACGGAAAACAATCCCGATAGTCGGTTACTGCGCAATCTCTCTCGAAAATTTCTGCGGTTATCGTCATTTTTTCTCAATCCTTTGTCATCAAAGAGATTACGGTTAATTCTCAGCCCCCTCTGTACAATCGTTGGAATTGTGGGATAATGACAGCCTTTAATTTAATAATGTTCGGGAACCTCTAAAAATTCGCTTTTTAACCGCACAAGTTTTATGAAAAATCATTTGGACATTCTCTCATCATTCAATTTTTTATTTTCAACCGATTAATTAAAAATTAATAAATTAATAGTTAACGACGGGGTTTACCCCGTGTTTGGGGATTAAGTCGAACAACGCGGGGCAAGCCCACGCCGTTAACTTTCGGTAAATGCTGAATGATGAGAGACTCCCATTTGTCCCTAATGCCCTCTATCGTTCTTAACGTTACTTTTTATAAGGACATTAAAAACGATAAAAACTAGACGATAGAGACTAATGGAACCAATAACCAATATCTTTAGAACATTCCAATTTTGTACGTTTACTCCTTAACGTAAAATCAAATTCAAATAAATGATCAACTTAAAAGAAACAAAAACGGAAAACAAATATTCCGTTACTGAAAACATGTCAGCAATCCAAAAACTTCGTAACATCGGAATTTCAGCGCATATTGATTCCGGCAAAACAACACTCAGTGAACGTATCCTGTTCTACACCGGTAAATCTTACAAAATCGGTGAAGTTCACGACGGTAGTGCAACAATGGACCACATGGAACTTGAACAGGAACGCGGTATCACGATTACCAGCGCAGCAACCAGTGTGGAGTGGAAAGGATATTTCATTAACCTGATTGATACACCGGGACATGTCGATTTTACAGTCGAAGTTGAACGTAGTTTACGTGTATTGGACGGGGCGGTTCTTGTTCTTTGTTCTGTTGGCGGCGTGCAGGCTCAGTCGATAACAATTGACCGTCAAATGAAACGTTATCAAGTTCCGCGTCTTGCATTGGTGAATAAAATGGATCGAACCGGTGCCGACCCGGATCGCGTGATCAGGCAACTCAAAGAAAAATTAGATTGCAACGCCGTCCTGATGCAACTTCCTATCGGTAAAGAAGCAAATTTTGAAGGCGTTATTGATTTAATCGAACAAAAAGCAATCTACTTTGACGGAGAACAAGGTGAAAAAATTCGTTACGAGGAAATTCCGTCAACATTGAAATCCGACGCCCAAACCGCGCGTCAACATTTACTTGAAGCGTTGGCAATGTTCAGCGATGAATTGATGGAATTACTTCTTGAAGAGAAAGAACCGCCGCTTGAAATGATTCATCATATTATTCGGGATGCGGTATGGTCACGGCAATTAACACCGGTGTTTTTGGCGACAGCGTACAAAAATAAAGGAGTTCAGCCGTTGCTTGATGCGATTGGGCGTTATCTTCCTTCGCCGTTGGACAGTGATAATTATGCGTGGCGGTACGGTTTCGACCAGAACGATGACAACGCCCGAATGTTGCTCAAACCTGATCCGAAGGCTCCGACGGTAGCGATGGCATTCAAAATAGTCGAAGACCCTTATGGAACATTAACATTTATGCGGGTTTATCAAGGTTCTCTGAATAAAGGGGAAACTTACTACAATCAGCGAACCGGCGAAAAAGAACGAATCAGCCGTATTTTCCGAATGCACGCCGACAGCCGTGAGGAGATTGAAGCCGCCGAAGCCGGTGATATTGTTGCGGTTATTGGGATAGATTGTTCCAGCGGCGAGACATTTTCGTCCGAAAAAGATTTTTGTACGTTGGAGTCAATGTATGTTCCGGAACCGGTTATTCAAATTGCTATTAAATCCAAAACAACCAAAGATGCCGACCGTTTGAGCAAGGCGTTGTATCGGTTTCGCAAGGAAGACCCGACTCTTTCCATTTCGACCGATCCGGAAAGTGGTGAAACGTTAATGGCGGGTATGGGAGAACTCCACCTCGACGTGTATGTTGAACGTATTCGCCGTGAATACAAAGTTGATGTTGAAACCTCTCCGCCCAAAGTTAATTACCGTGAAGCCCCGACAGTTGCGGTTGATTTTGATGTGAAACACAAAAAACAGTCCGGCGGAAGCGGTCAATATGCCCATATTGTCGGACACATGGCTCCCATTCCCGAAAACGCCGAAACAACAGAAACATTTTTGTTTGAAGAAAAAATTGTGGGCGGGACGATTCCGTCCAATTATATTCCCGCAATTGAAAAGGGATTTCGCAGTTCACTGGAAAAGGGACCAGTCGCCGGATTTCCAGTGGTTGGTCTCAGTATTTTGGTGAACGACGGTTCTTTTCACTCAGTGGACAGTTCCGATTTAGCGTTCCGAATTTGTGCGCAAACGGCGTTACGTGAAACGTTTCCGCGAATGAAACCGACATTGCTGGAACCGGTGATGCGGTTGGAAATTGAGTGTCCGAGTCAATTTCAGGGAAATGTTGTCGGCGATTTAAATTCACGGCGAGGATTGATTAACGTTACCGAAACAGTCGGAGCGTCCACTCGCATCGAAGGCGAAATTCCGCTTGCCGAAACATTCGGGTACTCAACAACGCTCCGAAGTATGACTCAAGGACAAGGAACATTCTCAATGGAATTTTTAAAGTACAAAAAAGTTCCCAACTCCATTCAGGAAATAATTATCAAAGAACGGAAAGAACAACAAAAATAAACACGATAACAAATAACAAAACGATCTTTGTCGCGGGCATTCCAGATAACGGTTGATTCGGTTTGCGGAATCCATTGAAGAAGAAAACCTTGTTACCAATTCCAAGCCGGCGGTTTTAAACTGCCGGTAATCGTTGCCCCGAATAAATTGTTCCAGCGGTTAAAACCGTCGGCTACATTGGAAATGCCCTTTTCGGGGCAAGACGATTTTTCCAATCAAATTCTTAACTTAATACGTATGGGTAAACACTTACTGCGTTTTTCATTAAATTCATTACGTTAATCAAAAAACTCCAATTTGTACCCGTCTGTAGTATAGACTTACCTCTTGGTTTATCTATGTGAACAGTTACAAAATATTGAAAACTGTTTTTTGTTTATTTTTTCCGTTGTTTGATCACTTCAATCAGAATGTCGGCACGATCTGACGTGATACTGTCAACTTTCCAATCAAGAAGTGTATTCATTCTTGGAATGTCATTGATTGTCCACGCCCAAACGTAAAAGCCTTTTTCGTGCAAAATATCGACCAGTTTTTTTGAAATCATTCTGTGTTCCAGACTGACAATATTTGTTCCGACTTTACCGGCTTCGTCGATGAGTTTTGTTGCGAAGGTTTCGGCGTTGGATTCGGCGGAACCTTCCACTTTCCAACTAAAAATGTGGGCAAATTTCAATCGCGGTTCCAAACGTTTTATTTCGGCAAGCGATTTCGACGAAAACGAAACGATAAACACATCTTCGGTCATATCCATCTTGGCGAGCAACTCGACAATATCCTTTTCGGTTCCTTCTTGTTTGATTTCAATGATCGGAGTACATGTTGTACCTTTCAGAACATTGAGATATTCTTCCAATGTTGGAATTTGTTCACCGGCAAAATGTTTGCCTTTCCAGAAACCGGCGTCGAGTTTTCGTACTTCTTCGAAGGTTATTTTTGTAATGTCCGCGTCGTGACCGGTTGTTCGTTTGGTGTTACGGTCATGCGAGAGAACCAGAATGCCGTCGGCTGTTCGGTGGACATCACATTCTGTTGAATTTGCCCCGACAGCAACCGCCCACTTGAAAGCGGTCAATGTATTTTCGGGAGCCAAACCGGATAAACCGCGATGAGCCAACGTCAACGGTATCGGTAATTTTTTTGTTTCTTGCGATTGAACTGTAATCGTCAAGCAGCACAGCAACACAACACACAGACAGAAATAAATTTTTTTCATAATTGTTACAAAGGGTAAAAGTAAATTTGACAGGGAAAAAAGTAAAGGGTTATTTGGCACCTCTAATAATTGGTTTTATTGCGTTATTTTTTCTGTTGTTTTATTTGAAACCTTCACAAGGTAGGGTATCAAAAGGTAACTGTCTATTTTATCATCAATCCGTTTTCTCATCATTCCTGTACCAATTGCATTTGGTTTGAATGATTCTATTGTCTAATCCCGCAGGGATGACACTTTATTAACCGTATGCT
>JAIROD010000556.1 GCA_031257725.1 Planctomycetaceae bacterium
AAAAATGTTCGTCCCGTTAGGGACGATATGTTGGTAAAAATTGGAATCAATGCCAAATATCAATTTCACCAACATTGCGTCCCTACGGGACGCAGATCATTTTGTTATACTGTTTTCTACCAATATGTCGTCCCTAACGGGACGAAAATTGGTATTATTCTCCAATCACTGATGCCCCAAATTCCGAAATAATCAGAAAAATTCCACTGATATATTACAATTAATTTTATTTTCTTTACCAATTATTCCAATGCAGCCGGAACAATTAGGACCCTTCCGAATCGGACGCGTTTTAGGACGCGGCGGTATGGGTGCCGTTTACGAGGGAATTCATGAACAAACCGGTGAAACGGCAGCGGTTAAAGTCTTGTTAAGTACGTTACAGGAAGACGATGAATTGCGTTTACGTTTCGAAGCGGAAATCGATACCCTCAAACGTCTGCGACATCCCAATATCGTTCGTCTGTTCGGGTTCGGTGAAGAACAAGGGATGCTCTATTATGTCATGGAATTGGTGAACGGTCCAAGTTTGCACCAGGAAATGAAACGGCAACGTCTGTTTCAATGGCATGAAGCCGCAAAAATCGGTCTCGAAATGTGTCTCGCTTTTAAACACGCTCATGATCGCGGAATTATACATCGCGATATTAAACCGGCTAATATCCTCCTGGAACGTCAAGGCTCCATCAAACTGTCCGATTTCGGAATTGCACACTTTTTCGGTGCTCAACGCCTCACAGAAGCTCATTCGGTGGTCGGAACATTAGAGTTTATGTCACCGGAACAAGCCTTAGCCAATCCGGTCAATGCACGCTCTGATCTGTATTCGTTAGGAGCAGTTCTTTATGCCATTTTAGTCGGTCGTCCGCCCTTCACCGCCAGAAATTTACCCGAAATATTGCGCAAACATCAAAAAGGAATTATTGAATCCATTCGGGCAACACGGTTGGATGTACCGGATGAGTTGGAAATAATTATCTTTGACCTCTTGAAAATAAAACCGGAAGAACGTCCCCATAACGCTTATCTTGTCGTCAAACGTTTTCAATCGCTTCTCCAAGCCTTAGTCGGACCGCCTGAACGTATCCTTGTTAAGCCAATGGAATTGGATTCGCCAACCGCATTTCCAATCGATCCGGTTCGTATCCCCTATAAAGGTGAGCAGGAACAGGATAAAAAAATCGGACAAGCCCGCGGAATGATTATTGAAAACGGAATTATTGATCTCGGAGGAATTGTCAGTAACGAACAAACAAATATTTTTGATCCGTCCGTCAATTCGCCCGCTGATTCGCAGGTTAATTCCTCCGGTAATGCGTCCCAAAAATCGGTTGAGGAAAACAAACCGTTTTCGCCAATGATTTCATGGAAAAATAATACGGAACAAAGTGATCAATTGCCGGCAAAGGCAATGCGTCCGGATTCCGGTGTAACATCGCTCGCGGATTCTTTCGGGCAACCGGGAAGTGTTACCGATAATGAAAAAACATTGACGTTGGAATTGTCAACACCGCTTGCCGCAACACCGGAACAATCGGTAACACAATCTTCCACGTTACCGTATCATCTCGATCCTGCCGCTCCCCCTGATTTACAGAGTGAAACGTCGGTTTCAACGGAATGTCCTCATACAGATTGCCGCCAACCGGAAATTCCCACGCCTAAAGAAATCATCCCTAATTCCCCAATCGATTCCGATAAATCCGGTAAAACAGACCATTCAAAAACGTCACAAAATGATTCTTCGGGCGTTTCTTCTGAAACTAGTAAAACGAAGGAATGTCGGAACATTCAGGACAAAACAATTGTTGCAACCGTTTTTCCTGAAAATTTTCCGAATCAAATTCCGATACAACATGGCGAGATTATTCTTGAAGATGTTTATGAGATACGGCGAGCCAAAGATGAACCGCTTCCCGATGTCAATATTTTTGATGCTCTTCAACAGAATCGCCGCCGTGATGCGGAAATCGAAGAGCAACCGACAATGGAAGCCGATCTATCCGATTTCAGACATCCTTCAACAAACAATAATTTAACAAACAATAAATCGACAAATTTATCGAACAATAAACCAACCGTTGAGGGATTGACTGCCGGACATTTACCCGGACTTTATCCGCCTTCAAATCATGTATCTCCGAACCGTTTGGAAATTTCGGACAATAATTCTATTTCTGAAAAACGGTCTGAGCGGAAAAAAATGGCGGAATCTTATGGGGTACAAAATGCTGATGTTACCGTTGCCGGATTGAAAGACCGGAGTTCGGCGACAATGGAACATTCCGCCGCGTCATCCCATTTTACGGCGGTGAAGGACGAAGAGTTTGACGCTTTTACCAATCCGGTGCGGGAACATCGTCCGGTTATTTCGTTACAAACTATTTTGGCTTCCTTTTGTCTGATTCTCATTGGGATTGCCGTTTATTATCTGTTACAACCCGTTTCGGCGGATACGTTGTATGAACGAATTAAACAGACAATTGATGAAAACAGTGATGGTGATGGAATTTCGTCATCCGCTCTTCGCAACGCCGAAGGCGACATCAATCATTTTCTGCTGGAATATGCGCAACACCCGATGGCGGATCAAGTTCGGTTTTATCAGACGGAATTGGATCTTGCCAGACAGGAACAAACCCTGAAACGCCGTCAACGGCTTGCTAATTCTGAAACATCAAGTCCGGCGGAACAAATTTATATGGAAGCGGTTGCATTGATTAAAACGAACCCTGAAAGCGCAATTGCCAAATTAAAAGCAATTATTGCCGTATTCCGTTCCGACAATTCCGACAATTCCGACAATTCCGACAACTCTGACAATTCTAACAACTCAGGCAACTCAGATATTTCCGACAACCCCGATCATGCCGGTAAACCAGATCATTCCGATAAACCATCTGAAAATTCGGAAACAAAAACAACAACGAAAACTTCAACGCCGGAAACATCAGTATCGTCAACCGGTATAACCGGTTCTTCAAAACCGTTAAAAGTTACAAGACGGCAACGTCCTAATCCGACGGAACTTTGTGTTGAATTAGCGGTAAGACGTTTGGAAAAACTGGAAAAAGAAATTGAAACCATTAATTCCGATCAATTTAAAATGATACGAAAACGGTTGGACGATGCCAAAGAGATGGAACAAAAATCACCTAAACAAGCGGAAAATATTCGTTTGGGAATTATCGAACTATACCAACATCATCGCTGGGCGAAAGAACTTGTCGAAGAAGCGCAACAGGAACTTAAAAAATAGGGAACTTCTAAACGGAAGCGTTTGTTATTTGGCGGAGCGTTTGGCGTTTGGGGGCGGTGTTCTCCCCACTCCCATTAGAGGTTGCCGATCAAATTCTTCGCCCTGAAAGGGCAATACATACCAGCCCGCCGCATCGCGGCGGGTTCGATTGCCCAAAGAAATCAACGCCCTGTAAGGGCAATAGATTTATGGCGAGTTGATCATGTTGCAAACGGATTACGTCCCGCACCTCCCTCATTCCACGAACGATCCATGTTGAACACTCAATGATCTGCTGCCCTTTCAGGGCGTTGATGGTGTTTGCCCGTTCCCCGCTGCGTTGCGGCGGGCTGGCTTGTGTTGCCTTTCAGGGCAAAAGAATAAGCGTTACCATTGACCGTCTCCCACAAACAACAAACGCTCCCGAATCAAATTCAATCGGTGTCATGTGGGACTTTACAGTGAAAGTAATAAGAGTAATATTGAGAGACATTTTTAACGTCAGAAGTATTGCGACGCCGATTGGTTTTGGTGATGGATTTTAACTCATCATTGATTTTAATTTTAACTCATTATTGATTTTAAACAGTAACCATGTTGATCTTTTTTATTATTTTTCTTTGTGTTACAACCAATATTCTACTGGGGTGTTATGCGGCAATTCACTTTGGTTTGGGACCGCCGGACTGGAAAACCGCTCTGAATCAGGTGATTGATATTACTGTTTTTCAGGATTATTGGAATGATCTGCGAACACGTGTTTCAGTATTGTCTGTTTTCCGAAAAAAAGATTCCTCGACTACGCATGGGAAAAATTCCCCTGCCAACACCGATAATACGGCTAAAAAAACGATTCCGCAACACTCCAATCAATCCAATCAACCGCCAAACAACAATGAAGAATCAATCAATACCGATCTTGCTTCCGTTTCAAAACACGACTCTAAAACATGGTTTATTCAGGAAGATTATATCGAAGTTTCCCTTTTGAAGCTTAATATTGCCATGAAAAAAAGCGGACAGTTTGCCTCCGAACTCGATTGGCGTATCCGTTCCTGCCGCGGTGAGATTACTCAGGAAGATGTGAAACAATTTCTCAATGAATTAAGAGATGATTGTCGGGATTATCTGGAATCTCAGGCGAATATCACAGAACAAATGAAACAACGATTAGATGAATTCGGTATTCTCAAAAATCTTGCCGAAGAAATCGACTACGCCAATATGGAACAATCCGCTCAAATCGAAACAACATTGAGTAATCTCAACCACCTCGACTTAACCGACAACCCCGAAGAAGGCGCCGCCCGGCTGATTAAAGAACTCACCGGACTTCGTTTCGCACGGCATCGTTTGCGGGATATGCAGGATCGTGCATTCGTTCATATTATCTTTAACGAAAAACGTGAAGAAACGATTCCGCAACAACTCTTTTTTGATGAATCTTTCGGAATTTACAACCGAATCGGTCTTGAAATTACCCTCCGCCAATGGTGGAAACAAAAACGTTATGAAAAAGAATCAATCATTTTCGCTCTGCTCGATTTTGTCAAATTCGGAGAAGCAAACGAAGAACATGGTATCACCGCCTGTGATAAAGCAATCAAATTTTTCGGCAATATGTTAAAAGAACGCTTTGACCAACCTCATTTGACCGGTCTGTATTCCGGTAATTGTTTTTTAATCGCCATTGTCAATTCCACCCCCAAAAAAGCAATTGCGGAAATTGAACGTACCCGGCAATGGTGTGAGAAAACAACATTGCGGTTGAACAAGGGAATGGAAACTATGCATCTGCAATTAACGTGCGCCGTCACCGAAGTTCTCGCAGCACAATCACAAAATGAAGTTCTCGCTGTGTTGGAAAAAACTCTCGTTTTTGCAAAAAAAACCGGAAGAAATCATACCTATTATTATGTTCCCGGACCATTGGATAACCCGCCGGAAAAAATCGACGCCCCCGATTTCGATGAAGAACCAATAGAAATTGACATCGCCTAACTGTAGGACGCCAATGTCATTACACGGAAAAAGCGGGACATTAAGGACGATGGGGAGTATCCCGTGTTTTTAGTTAACGACGGGGGTTACCCCGTGTTTTAGGGTTAAGTCGAACAAGGCGGGGCAAGCCCGCGCCGTTAACTTTCGGTAAATTCCGAATGAGGAGAGATTCCCAACTCATGTTACGCATGAGATAGTAATAGGGACTTTCATACTATTGTGCTATAGACAATTATCTTTGGTTGCGGTATAGTGTTGTCCTTTATTCTCATTTTGACCTCGTTAAAGATTTATAGAACCAACTATGGAAGAACAGGTATTGGTCGTTCCCACGACGTTATTTCATGAAATCGGACATTTTCAAGGATTTTGCCGTGAAGCGGAACGTTATCGGCGTATTCTGCTTGCACCGGAAAATGTTTTGTTTCAACCGCGAAGCGAAGCCGAAAAAAATCCAAATTTCAAACAACTCATTCCCTATATGATTTTTTGTCATACCGGATCAGATGGAATTGTCCGGTTGTTTCAATATGTTCGTGGGAAAGGAATGGGAGAAAGCCGACTCCATAGTAAACGCAGTGTCGGTGTCGGAGGACATCTTTCATCTGACGACCGCAATGAATACGTTCAAAATCATGACCTCTACCGCGAAGGAATGTTACGGGAACTTCGGGAAGAAGTCGTTCTCGACTCTGAATTTACAGAACATTGCGTCGGTCTGATTAACGACGACGAAAGCGAAGTCGGACAAGTTCATCTCGGAATCGTTCATCGCTTTGATCTTGCCGAACCCAATGTTATATCGAATGAACCGGATTTAATCGAATCCGGCTTTGTTCCCGTCAGTGAAATGTTGTGCGATCTTTCGGCTTTTGAAACGTGGTCGGCAATCTGCATCAGAGCATTGTACGGAGAAAAAAACTTGTCGGAAAAATAAATGGGAATCTCTAAAGGGAATCTCTCATCATTCAGAATTTACCGAACGTTAACGGCGTGGGCTTGCCCCGCGTTGTTAAACTTAACCCCAAACACGGGGTAAACCCCATTGTTAATAGGTTAAAAATAAAAAATTGAATTATTAGAACCCCTGCAACTTTCCGCAACCTTCCGGTTGCGGCTCTGAAGACCGTTTTGGAAGACAGTTTGGTTTGGACAGGTTATTGTGTTGAAACAGAAAAAAGGTAAACTATTGTTTTCTGTTGGAATGTTCTGTTGGACGAAAATTCCGCCTAATAATTACAAAAATTTACATTTTGGAGAATAATTTACAATGTATTACGGTTGGACTCCTTATGTTCCTGTTGAGAAAAAACTGTCGCGGGCAAAAGCGTTGGTTAAGAAAAAACTCGGAAATAAAGCAAATCCGATTGAAATCGAGGGACGGCAAATCACCAAGACGTTTTGGGGAACCGCATGGTGTGAGCATCTCGAAACATACAGCGATTTCAGCAATCGCATGCCGCGCGGACGAACCTATGTTCGTAACGGTTCGGTGGTTCATCTGGAAATTGCTCCCGGTGTGATCAAATCTTATGTTGCCGGTTCCCAAACCTATAAAATTGTTATTAAAATCGATCCACTTAAACCGGCACGTTGGAAAGAAATTAAGACCCAATGTTCCGGTGAAATTGGTTCGGTTGTCGAGTTGCTGCAAGGTAAATTATCAAAACATGTTCTCAGCATCGTAACAAATAAAGAAAAAGGACTTTTCCCGTTACCGAAAGAAATTCATTTCGATTGTTCCTGTCCTGATTGGGCTGATATGTGTAAACATGTTGCGGCAACACTTTACGGTGTTGGGGCATTGCTGGATAAAAGTCCGGAATTATTTTTCAAACTGCGCGGAGTTGATCATCTTGAATTGATTGACTCTTCGGTTTCCATTGCAACCGGTCGGAAAGATACTGAAACCTTAGAAGAAGAACACCTCGAAGAAATTTTCGGACTGGAGCTTGCCGATTCGTTGGAGCCGACCGTTGAAAAAAAACCAATCGTTAAAAACATAACGGAAACTCCGGTAAAAAAGAAACCCGTTGCAAAAAAGAAAACAACCGTGAAGAAGAAAAAAACAACCGTGAAGAAAAAAACAACGCCAAAAAAGAAAACCACTGTACAAAAAAAATCCATTGCGAAAAAAGCCCCCCCAAAATAGGCAATTCAGCAGCGATCCTATATGGTCAACGGGTAGAAAATACCTTTTTCGTAATCTATCAGTGGAGTTTACAATCGTTGTTTTAACCAAATCTTATTTTCAACCTGATTTTTTAACAAAAACAACCTTATACTATAAACGGCAGCAAAAGGGGCTTTTCTAGGAACGCGGGCGTCTCGCCCGCAACCATAAAATAACGTTCCGTCGGTTCTATGGTAATTGTCTATTTTGTTTTAACCTTTTTTGTAATTATTCAGTAGATTGGTCATTCGATGGTAGGCGACCTTTCGCCGAAAGGTCGCGTTGGCGATAGCCGACTTGCCCCTGTTTGCAG
>JAIROD010000589.1 GCA_031257725.1 Planctomycetaceae bacterium
ACCACCCCTAGCCCCTCCGAAGGAGGGGAATAATTCCCCTCCTTCGGAGGGGCTAGGGGTGGTCATTCGGAGGAAACGACTGAATAGTTAAAAAAAATATTCCACTGATATATTACTAAGTTTTTTATAAATGGTTATCCTATTTTTTTAATATTTCCGTTGCATGGCGGGCAAAATGACCTCGCATGTCTTTAGAATAGGCTTCTAATATTTGTTTCCCTAAACCATCTGCATCACCAAGACGGTATAAAGCACGAGCAGCTCCAAGTTCAAGGAGTGAATCACGGCGGCTTTTTTCACCAAGCGCAACTTTCAGGTCTTCACGATCACGTTTTTCCGCCGTTGCAATAGAATCATGAACATAACCCGTCATTTTGGGTTTTCTTAAATGCAACGAAATTGCAGACGCTCCGGAAGGTTCTCCAATCCATTCCAACGCCAAAATACACGCCCGATGATGTGAAAAATCGTCTTCCTGTTTCAATTTCGCAAGCCGTTCAGTAATTAACGGAATCGCCGCTTTACTACGAATCCGACCAAGCATCATAATAATCTGATCAAGCGGACTGGACGCCATACCGAATTGACTCATGCCTTTGAAATTCCAACCTTCATCCCAATTCTCAAAATTTTGTAACGCTTCCAGCAACGCCGCTTCACCCGTCGAATCTCCATAAGCAGCCAAAATTTTGGCATAAGCAAATTTCGCTTCAACATTAATTGCCTCATGGTACGCTTTTCGTAACAACGGTTTCGATTCTTCAGGATACCACATCACCAACGCCGCACCTTCATAATCGTTCGGAATTGTTTTAACCGCTTCAGCAAGTTTTGCCTTCGATTCACCGTAATTGTCTGTCTCCGTCAAAACCGATTCAGGAAGATTACCGATTTCAACAAGATGTTTTTGAATTTTACGGATATCGACATTACGTACAGCAACACCGTCTTTAACTGCGGTTGCCGCCGCATAACCAAGTCCGTAACCTTGATTTTGTAAATCCGCCTGCATTCGAATCAACGGCAATGCGTCCCGATGACAACTCGTCGCCAACGCTCCAACCAAAATTCCGTCCAGCCCTTTCGGAATACTGCTTCGATACGGATAATACGCATAAATTCCAACCTTTTTCGGATGATAAATCTCCAAATAAGGTTCAATCGTGTAACCGTGAGTATCAAAATTACTGAATGAACGGGCAATACTGTCAGGATAGGTACGTAAATTAATTTGGTCAAGCGGCGTAAATGTAAATTCCCCTACGATACGGCGGCGTTCCCGTGTATTGAGAATTTTTCCCTGATCAAACGCGGTCGGGAATTTTCCCTTTCCGTACACAAAAACATGCGTCGCATCAATCGGATCGGTATCGTCAATATAAGTGTAATCATTGTTCATATACCGACCGCCAAGATAACGCGGAGCAAGTCCGGCTCCCTGTACGGTTATTTCGTTTTCCGTAACATACCTCATTTCCGCTCCAGCCGTCATTGCAATATCGCCGTTGCCGGTTGTATCAATAACAACTTTTGCAAGAACAATTTTAGGACCAAATTCCGTTGCAAGTAAAACGCCCTTCACCATGGTTCGACCTTCCGCATCCGGTTTGAGATCAACAACCGCTCCGGCGCCAAGAACTCCAAACCAAACATCGCCGCCGGCTTCACGAAGTTTGGTACGCCATGTTTGTGCTTTTTGAACGATATTCCATGACCGTTTGCCTTCGGTAATTTCGTCCGTAAAACCAACTTTGTTTCCCCAATAATAACCGGCAATCGCGCCCAGTGTTCCGACTCCGCCCATATCGTGCAAAAATTCAACGACCAACGTTTCGGCTCCGGCTCGCGCCGCGGCAATTCCGGCGGGCGCACCAGTTGTCCCGCCGCCAACCACCACCACATCATACGACGCCGCAATCGGAATTTTCAATCCGTGTTCATGAATAAATCCAAGCGGTTTTTCATAAGACCGAATACCGTTCAATAATTCCCGAACATCACCGGAAATTGTTTTGTCCGGCTTTTCAATTTTTTCCGGCTCAAATGTTGTTACACGAAGTGAATTAGCGGATACCGTTTCTTTTTGTGCTGCCGATTTTCCCGCTTCACGTCCAAGTTCACGACCTTGACGAATAGAATATTTTCCGAAACAATTACCAAGTTTCAATGAATTGGAACGATTGGAACCGGGCAGCAATGTTATTCTGTCTGACGTAAACTGTTGGTCTTTATGATAGGTTGCCAAACGAATTTCCGTTTCGATTTCACCAAGTTTACTCAGATCGCCGCCAAACGCCTTTTCCGCATCTTCCCGTTTGATTTCAAACGTATATCGGAAAATCGGAAATTCACCGCCTTCAGTTTTTGCCTGATTAGGCCAATGTGTACGATAAGGTTTATTCATCGTTTCACAAATTCCGCTTTGCAAAAGAGTGTATTTTCCTTTTTCAAATGGAATTTCACGACCGCCGATAACAACATATTCGATGTTCAGCAATTCATTTTCCTTGTTGGATTCAAGCAATTCCTTGTAATCAGTGCGGGCATCAATCACACTTTTTGCCGTAACCGCCTGCCGTCCTGAACGCGAAGTGATCACCGCTCCGCGAATATCACCCTTCGCGTCCGTCAACAATTCTGTAATATATGTTCCATAAAGAAATTTGACCTTCGATTTTAGTAATACTTCATCAAGCGTTTGTTTAATGTGAAGCGGACGCGGCGGTTCGGTTGTTTTGAATGACGCTTTTTTCGTAATTGGAATCGCACTCGTTAGATCGGTTCGGTTCGCAAGAACAACGATTTCACCGGCTAAAATTAACCGTGACGATTTTTCCATTGTTACTTCAATTTTAACATAACGCATCAGAATTGACCGTTGTAAAATCAATGAGAAAAGTTCGGGAGAATCAGAAACAGGAAGTTTTTTTGTATCACGTTTGACCGTTCCAATCGGTTCCCAATCGGACTTGTTGTTACTCATAAAATAATCAGCTTTTTCAACAGCAAAATGACTCTTTCGATAAAACGGTATAAACGAAATAACTCCAACATCTTGTTTGGAATTCAAATCGAGTATCACCGTCATATTATCGTTCACTTGTAAACTGTCATTTCGCGGTGAAGCGGCTTTACCGTCTGTTAAACGATTTTTTTCCGGTGTTTCAGGATGATTGGAATTGATTTCCTGAATCACTTCGTATGAAAACGGTAACTTTTTCGGATGCCGTAACAGCAATTCGATTTCCGATTCATTTGTTGCCGTGTAAATCGGGTCGTTCATAATTGTTTCGTAAAGCGGATCGGCGTTTTCTTTTTTACTCAAACTGTAAATAACAGATACACAAAAATCAAAAAATAGCCTATTTTTCCTTGATAATGGGGATATGTTCGCCAATTTTGAGTGGTCAAAAATCGCAAAAATTTTCCCTGTTTT
>JAIROD010000595.1 GCA_031257725.1 Planctomycetaceae bacterium
GTAATAAAAAATAATTTTGCCACATTCTACTCCTTTTTCAACAGGAACTAGTTAAAAAAAATCCTAGCGTTCACAAGGTGGTTGTTAATTTAGGTAAATTTTTGAAGGCAACATCTACAAATGCTTGACTTTGTCAGTTCAGCAGAAGATGCAATGTTGTAGAAAAACAGATATGGGAGCATTGCGCCCGTCGTTTGAAATTCCAGATCGCTATTAAAATTTTATCCATTTTAACACACCACCCTGTGAACGCTAGGGAAATTTTTATTTTATACGGTTCTCATGGGATTTAATTTATAACTCCTTGGATACAAAGAGGTTATGAAAAATTCCATTGCGGAAGCGAATGTGAATAATTCTAATATTTTCAAAAAAAATTCTCCGTGGCGCGAAAAGATCCACGGTGGCGCAAAAAGATCCACCCCTTACTACTGAAGAGACAGGTTGGTGAGAATTCCAATAGCCGGAATCCTTCAATGATTTTTTGTTGTCCAACCAACAGTATTACTTACTGTGTCTTTACCACTATTTCCAGATAGAACAATCCAGTATTTCACTTTTCCACAATCAACAAAATTGTGAATCACACTTCATGATTTTGTGGTACACATTATGTCATTTTGTGGCACACACTATATCATTTTGTGGAATTTTGTGGAGAGATAGTTAAAAGGTATTCGGATGGAATTTTGAATGACTTTAACACCCTTTTTATTAGGAGAAAAACATGACTACAAAACTTAAAAAAATCTCCCGTTATGGGACATGCCGCCGTTGCGGGAAACACGACGTGATGATTGACGAAAAGTGTTTATGCAACAGATGTTTTCCGATAGTTTTGCGCAACGCGAATCGTGTCGGGCGAACTTATCTTGATGCGGAATATCTTGACCGTAAAGCTTGGGGAAAGGATCGTTTTTTGCGTTCCGGTATTGTCGATTTCGATGCGGAAAGCGGACTTGGCGGATTACCGGATAATGATTCTTGGTTTCCAGAGGAAGACGATCATTACAAACAATTTGTGCATATTATTTATCGATTTTAATGTTACAATAAAAAATTAATATTAATCAAAAAATATTAAAAGAAAGGAATTTTATTATGTCCCCTCCAGAAAATAATATAACACAAATATTTGACCGGATTCATTACCATATCGGTATTGCCGTCAAGCAACACCATATCCGTCAGGAAGAGATAGAGGATTTAGTTGCGGATATTATTCTTGCGGTGTTCCAACGAACACTCGATTTTGATATTCGGCTTTCCGCATGGTCAACATTTATCAATGTGGTGATCGAGAAAGAAATCAAAAAATTTCGGTCACGGAAACGTTGGCGGAAATTTCAACGTGCTGCATCGATATTTTGGTTGACGGATATAATTGTTACGAAATTTTCCGCAAACATCAGATTCCTTACGCTGTTAAAAACGTAGAGGTGGCAAATCTTGAAGAAGCCAAACTTTGGGCATGGCAGCATCAGGATAATCGTCGCAATTTAATTCCATTTATTCGTGCAGAAATTGCATTGAAATTTAAGGAAGCAATTGCTACAAAATCAAAGGAACGTCAATTAGCAGCATTGAAGCAAAACACCGTTCCGCAGAATTCTGCGGAACGGATCACAAGCAAAGAAACTCGCCAAGAGTTAGCCGAAATTGCTGACGTTTCTCATGATACGATCAATCGTGTCGAATATATTCTTGAACATGCAGATGAGGAGACGAAAGAGAAACTACGTCGCAATGAAAAAGGAACTTCGATCAACAAGGAATATAATCGTCTCAAAAAACAATCTGCACCAAAAGCGGAGAAATCAGATACGACAGCAGATGTAACGTAAACGCCGATATCCGAAACCGTTCCCGAACCTTCTCCGGCTAAAGAAACGAAGTATTTCCCGAAGACTACACTCAAATTGATTACCCAAGAGACACCTCGTCCGTTGCTGGTGAATCTATTTGAAATATTCCGCAAGGGTTATGTCGAAGAGATGATTGTGATGGCAATGGAGATGCTTGATGCCAATCGCGGTAAGGGTTCTGCCAAAGCGATGATGAGCCAACTCAATAAAAAGCTTGGCAAAAAATAGTACGAAAATAATTGTTTGTTTTTTCACATTTTAATCATGGAGATTTTACCATGACCACATTAAATTTTATTTTGGAATCCTTGTTCGTAGGGTGTTGCCCAAACGGGTGTCACTCCTAGAGCCAGACAAACTTTAATGACTGTCCCAATACCATTGGGTTTTCTGTTTCCTTGAAATACGGTATCATTATCAAATGGAACCTACTTGGGAAGTCCCAATTTTTTCCAAGGGTCAATCAGCGGAGACACTGTAATTTTAGAGGTTACCGTGTTGCAGGCGTAGGAGTGGAGCAGACTGCCGTGCCAGGAAATCCCATTGAAAAGTTGAATCTCCGTTCCGCCGTACAAAAATAAACCTTCAACAATATCAAAACTGTCCCGCTCCGCATGTTTGTCCTTGATATCTGGTAAATACCAACCTGGCGGCGGCGGTTTTCGACGAGTCCGTTTGTGATCATCAATCTGACCATACCGTTTGAGAATACGAGGATTGTTCGTACTGAGGGAAGGGGGTGCGGATAGTGTTCCTGCATCGCATCATGGTTCGCCTGCGCCCCATACAAACCAAGGACACTTTTTTCCTTGAGCTGTTTTCTAAGTTTTAACACAATCATTTCCGTTGTTCTCGAAAT
>JAIROD010000625.1 GCA_031257725.1 Planctomycetaceae bacterium
TGTTATTGTTATTGTAATTTAACCCTATCCTTCAACCCTAATTTTTTTCCTATGTCTGCACAATTAATTGACAAGAATTTTTTGAACTGGGCGATTCAGGACGGAGACAATCCGTCTTCGCAATGCGCTTGTGGTTGTGACGGAAAATCCGTCGAAACGTGGAAAGCCAACATGGCAACGCTTCGGCGTGAAACCGTACAGAAACCGACTATTTTTATCGGAATGGGAACCTGTGGTCTCGGTGCCGGTTCTCATTTTACGCTTGCCGAAATTAGGAAGTATTTGTCTGAAAAAGGAATTGACGCCGATATTGTCGAAGTCGGTTGTATCGGACTTTGTGTGATGGAACCTCTCGTTGACGTGCAACTGCCGGGTCGAACACGATTAATGTTTCAAACTGTTACGAAAGACAAAGTAACCTCTCTACTTGACGCTGTTTTTTCCGGAGAAGTTCCAAAAGACCTGGTTATGGGGCAATTTCGTACACCGGGTCAAAAATCATGGGACGGTGTGAAGTTTCAGGATGAACATCCGTTTTTCGGTCCGCAAACCCGATGGGTTCTGAAAAACTGCGGAGTTATTGATCCGGCTCAACTCGCAGAATATCTCGCTTCCGGCGGATATCAAGGGTTACGAAAAATTCTCGGCTCAGACGGCAACCCTGCATGGGATCCGATGGATGTTTGTGTTGAAGTCGAGAAAAGCGGTCTTCGCGGTCGCGGCGGCGGCGGGTTTCCAACCGGTGTGAAGTGGAAATTCGCACGGAATAACAAAGATACGCATCGCTATTTGGTTTGCAATGCCGACGAAGGCGATCCCGGCGCGTTTATGGATCGTGCGGTGATTGAAGGCGATCCGCACCGATTACTCGAAGGGATGGCGATTGCGGCTTATGCGATTGGCGCGGGTAAAGCGTACATTTATATTCGTGCCGAATATCCGCTTGCAATTGCCCGACTCGAACAAGCGATTGCCGATGCGAAAGCGAATAATTTGCTTGGTGAAAAAATTCTAGGCAGTGATTTTTCGCTTGAAATGGTTATTAAAAAGGGAGCGGGGGCGTTTGTTTGTGGTGAAGAGACGGCGTTGATTCACAGTATCGAAGGCAAACGCGGAATGCCGCGTCCGCGTCCGCCATTTCCTGCGGTGTCCGGATTATTCGGTCATCCGACCATCATTAACAATGTCGAAACGTTAGCGAATGTTCCGGCGTTAATCAAAAATGGAGCCGATTGGTTTGCTGCGGTGGGAACTGCCGGAAGTAAGGGGACAAAAGTGTTCGCGTTATCCGGTAAGGTTTCTCGTACAGGATTGGTCGAAGTGGCCATGGGAACAACGTTACGGGAAGTCGTCTTTTCCATCGGCGGCGGAATTGCACGCGGCAAAGCGTACAAGGCGGTACAAATCGGCGGTCCGTCCGGCGGTTGTATTCCTGAATCGCATCTTGATATTGAGATTGATTATGAATCGCTGAAAACGGTTGGAGCGATGATGGGTTCAGGCGGTCTTGTGGTGATGGATGAAGACAACTGTATGGTTGATGTTGCAAAATTCTTTATGGATTTCATTCAACGTGAAAGTTGCGGTAAATGTATTCCATGTCGCGAGGGAACGCGGCGAATGTTAGAAACATTGAATCGAATCACACGCGGGCGGCGGCATGAAACCGGTAAACAAACGCTTGAACGGTTCCAAAGCGTGGTGTATCTTGAACATCTGGCGGAGGTGATTCGCGACACTTCTCTTTGCGGTTTAGGTCAAACGGCGCCGAATCCGGTACTTTCGACATTGCGTTGGTTTCGGCACGAATATGAGTCGCACATTTATGATCGGGTTTGTCCGGCAAAGGCTTGTGTTGACATGATTCATTACCAGATTACCGAAAAATGTACCGGCTGCACACTTTGCGCACGAAAATGCCCGGCTGATGCGATTGTCGGAACGGCAAAGAATACACATCATATCATTGCAGATAAATGTATCAGTTGCGGAGCCTGCGCCGATTCCTGCCGTTTTCATGCAATTGAAAAAGTGTAGCAACCATTTTTTTGTGAAATTTTTATTAAATGTTGATATACGTTATAACGTAACGGGATCGTTTGTTGTTTGGGGAGTAACCGCAAGGATCGTTCCCTTACGGATTAAGTTAAGAATTTTGATTGGAAAATCGTCTTGCGGGAATCTCTCATCATTCAGAATTTACCGAAAGTTAACGGCGTGGGCTTGCCCCGCGTTGTTCGACTTAACCCCAAACACGGGGTAAACCCCGTCGTTAACTAAACAACACGGGGTAAACCCCGTCGTTAACGAACAACACGGGGTAACCCCCGTCGTTAACGAACAACACGGGGTAAACCCCGTCGTTAACGAACAACACGGAGTAAACCCCGTCGTTAACGAACAACACGGGATAAACCTCGTCGTTAACGAACAACACGGGATAAACCTCGTCGTTAACTATTAATTATCAATTAATAGGTTGAAAATAAAAAATTGAATGATGAGAGATGTCCCGTTGCTTTTGGCGAAAGGTCGCCTACCGCCAAATAATTTAATACAAACCGTTACAACATTATAATAATGAATGCAAGAAGTATAACCACAAAAATCGCGGAGTTCACCGAGAGACAAAAGGAATTAGAGAAATGGTAAAATTTTTATCATCGACATGTATCCAAAGAGCAATTGAAAGGCTTGTTAAAGTACATCCTTTTTTTGGAATTACATTTTTGGTATGTAAGCAACAAAATCTACCAATTGGTAAACAGAGGGAATTTACCCTTGACAAATTTGCCAAAGCACACATGGACAGAATACATAAGCTTCACCCTGAATCTAAGTTTTATTTTCAGCCGTTTATGTCCAATGATCAAAAAAAGAAATGGGTTACCGCCAAATATCCATCATCAGGATTACAAGTGATTAATACGCAATCGTTCAAATCTGCATTTATACATACTCCAAAAGAGAAAAAATGGGGGTGGTCGGATTCGTATATTCGTTCTTTGTCGGAACGATTAAATCAAAATACCAAATTATGCGTCATTGATTTGGCGATATGGGTTTTTAAAGATAAAGAATGGGATTCAAAATCGACGTTACAAAATGTTCTCGATTTTTTTCTACAACATTACCGGATAACGGAGGAAGAAAAAGAACAACTTTTTATTGAGGGTATAGATTCATATTCTGATATTGATCACCATTTTCAAGAAAAGTGTATTGATTGGTCAACTTTTCATCAATTTATTTCGTTACCGCCGGATGCTCCCCAAGATCGAGGTGCGGTGTTGTCCTATTTATCTTTGACCAATGTCGGTCCTGCAGCATCAATGGCGATGAAACCAAGTCGTCGTCTGAATATTATTACCGGTGATAATGCTCTTGGTAAAACCTTCTTAATAGAATGCGTTTGGTGGGCAATGACTGGAATTTGGGCTGAAAAACTTGCTTATCCAAAGGATATTCAGAAGAGGTCGGAGATTTCATACCGCCTTTCCAATGGTCAGGCTAAAGCGACACAATATCGTACAACTTATAATATTTCACAAGGACAATGGACACATGATACCGAAATACCTTCACTTCCCGGTCTGATGATTTATGCGAGAGTCGATGGTTCGTACACGGTATGGGACCCCATTAAACCTCCTGATTTTTCGTTTCTTAAAAATAATAATTTTTTAACTTTTGAAAATATATTAGACGGGGTTTCCGGAATAATCGAAGGACTATTACGGGATTGGGTCAAATGGCGCATGGATACTAAAAAATACCCATTTGACATTTTGGCGGACGTATTAAAAACTCTTTCGCCGCCTGATATGGGAGAATTACGCCCCGGTTTACCGGTTCGTTTGCCGAATGATGCCAGAGAATTTCCAACAATTATTCATCCTTACGGAGAAATTCCGATTATTTATCTTTCCGCCGGCATCAAACGTATTGTTTCTCTTGCCTATCTCATTGTATGGGCTTGGTATGAACATAAAGAAAAGGCAAAATTATACAGGACTTCTACAGAAAATCGAATGATTATTCTCGTTGATGAAGTTGAAGCCCACTTACACCCCAAATGGCAGAGAACGATTTTACCTGCTCTTTTGTGTGTTCAAAATTGTCTATCGAAAGAACTCGAAATTCAATTAATTATTTCAACCCATTCACCGCTTGTTATGGCATCTGTTGAAACTTGTTTTGACAACCAACAAGACAAATTGTTTCATCTTGATATGAATATAGAAACACGCGAGGCGGAATTAAACGAAAAAGAGTTTGAAAAACGAGGTCAAATCAATTCTTGGCTTGTTTCGCCGGTTTTCGAGTTAAAACATGCACGTTCCCAAGAAGCAGAAACCGCGATTGAAAATGCAAAAAAACTCCAACTACAAAATTCATCTAAACTCCAAGACATTGTTAGTGTGCATAACGAATTATTACGATGTTTAGCCGAAACGGATTCCTTTTGGCCAAGATGGATATTTTTTGCAGAAAAACATGGAGTAAAATTATGATTCCTGTTACACTAAAGCCGGAACCCAATAATTTTGATGTAGAAGTACGTCGAATAGGTTTGTTATTTTTACAATGTTGTCCCAATCCACACGGACGTGATTGGCAGGGGAAAGATTATTGGCGGAAAATTACTCCCGTTTTTTATGATTCCTATCAAGGATTGTGTGCCTACACGGGAATGTGGTTTGCCCGTTCCAATCGTATTGGGGAACATTGTTCAATTGATCATTTTCGTCCGAAAAGTATTTATCCGCATCTTGCTTATGAATGGAATAACTATCGATTAACCACACAAAGGATAAATGGTTATAAAGACAATGACGACAATATCGTTGATCCGTTTTTAGTGCAAAACGGCTGGATTGTACTTGATTTCCCATCATGTCTCGTTAAAGCCGGACATAATATTTCTGACCCCAAAATGAATCAACAAATCGAGCATACGATCAATCATCTTAAACTCAATGACGACAATGATCTTGTGGACTCCAGAGCCGATATTGTAAAGTTGTATTTACAGGGTTGTATAACATTTTGTGACATGGAGCAAAAATATCCTTTTATCGCTTATGAATTAAAGCGGCAAAATTTGACAGATATTGCCGAACTAAACAAAATTTTTAGAACACCTTAAAATATGGTTTTATTATTGATTTTCGAACCGAAGTTTTATTTTTGTACCTAATCTAACGGCGATATACTCTTTGAACGGGGGCGTTTGTTGTTTGGGGGCAACCGCAAGGATCGCTCCCTTACGGATTAAGTTAGCATCTCTCATCATTCAATTTTTTATTTTCTGCCAATTAGTTAATAGTTAACGACGTGTTTTACCCTGTGTTTTAGGGTTAAGTCGAACAACGCGGGGTAAGCCCACGCCGTTAACTTGCGGTAAATGCTGAATGATGAGAGATTACCAGTTAATAGTTAACGACGGGGTTTACCCCGTGTTCTGAGGTTAAGTCTAACAACGCGGGGCAAGCCCACGCCGTTAACTTTCGGTAAATTCTGAATGATGAGAGATTCCTATTGGCAATGATTCGCCAAAAATTCCGAAAGATCAAAAAAATTCTTTCAAAAAGAAAAACCTGTTGACAATTTATTCGGTTCCGTGTAAACTGTGAAACTCAATTCAATTGCGAGACATTTTTTTCTTGCCGTGTTGTTTTTCGGCAATGTTTCGCGGTTATTTCAATGAAACCTTATAAAATAAGGAGATTGACTATGAAAAATGTAGTGATGTGTCTGGTTGGGATTTGGGCGTTTTTCTTTGAAAAATGTCAAATGTTAAAATGGGCAAGACAGGGGGGGGGGGGGGCCGTATATATGAAAGAGTTAATAAAGGAGAGCGGAAAATGTCTGGTTTTCCAACATTTTCCCGCAAAAGTTTCAACTCTTTTACGTTCTTCACGGTTCGGCTTTACATTGGTCGAACTTCTTGTGGTGATTGCGATTATCGGTGTTTTAATCGCTATTCTGTTACCCGCCGTTCAGATGGCACGCGAAGCCGCAAGACGTTCTCAATGTACGAATCAGATGAAACAAATTGTTCTGGCGGTACACAACTTCCATGACACGAGTAAAATGCTGCCGTGTCAGGGAATTCAACCCAATTATACGGGGACGCGATGGAGTTATCTGACTCCGTTGCTTCCGTTTATGGAACAATCGGCATTGTTTGAGCCGATTTCCGCTGCAAAATTTGTCGATCCATGGAGCAACGCCAACGCACAAGCCGCCGCCCAAACACCGATTGCCATGTTGGTATGTCCTTCTGATCCGGCAAAAGGGATGGGACATGCTCCGGGTATTGACGCAACGAATACGGGACTCAATCAGGGCGGCGAATGGAATCCCATTTGCAGTTATCACATCAATCGCGGTGATTTTTTCTTTGGGTGGAATTGGCATGAATCGCGTGGAATGCCGGGGCATAAATATCAGATCGTCGGTTTTGAAGGAGTAACGGACGGGCTTTCCAATACCGTCTTCGGTTCGGAGGTGGTCGCAGCAACTTCACGCTCAACCGGAACAGGTTTGTCGATCAAAGGACATATCGCTTTGGGAATCGAACCCGATCTTCGTTATTCCGCATCTCCAAAACTTTGTTTGGATGCGGCGAGTGGAAACGTCATTAATGGACCGGGCGGCGGTTATTATTTGAGTAACCGATGGTGGGATCCGATTACAGGTTCTACCGGATTTTTTACATGTTTACCTCCCAATTCTCCATCTTGTGTCAATACTTTGACTATAAGAACTTCTGGCGGCGGCGAAGAACCTCTTGTATCGGCAAGCAGTATGCATCCCGGAGGTGTCAATGTCAGTATTGTGGATTGCAGCGTTCGTTTTGTCAGCAATACCATCAACACCGGCGATTTAAGCACAATGCCGCCGCGCGATCCCAGTAATGGAAACCGTTATCACACCTTTATACCGGAGAAAGTTTTTACGGTATTTGGGGAGGAATGGGAACACGAGACGGCGGTGAATCTGTTACATTACCTTAACAATAGAATTTTTAGGAGGTAAAATTATGAACAAATATTGTTTAACTGCCGGATTATTGTTTTTGTGTATTTCGCTCATCGGCGGATGCACCAACAAGAATCCGCTTGGAGCAGTCAAAGTTACCGGCATTGTAACACTCGACGGTAAACCGGTAACTTGGGCAAGTATTACGTTTCACCCGAAATCGGAAAAACTTCCTGTCGCATCAGGACGAACCAATGAAAACGGCGCATTCGTTTTAACGCCGGTTGGAGGTGTTGGCGGCGAAGGGGCGTTAGCCGGAGATTATCGGATTTCAATGACAAGATCAACCTTGACCGAAAAGGAAATGTATCATGTCGGCGGTTCTTCTATTGGCGTTTCGTCAAATGAAAACAATATGCCGAAATATGTACCACGCAAAGATTTTTTCCCAGAAAAATACACAAAACCTGAAACCTCCGGTTTTGAAGTAAGCGTCGTTAAAGGTCAAAAAAACCATTTTGAGTTCCATTGCATTTCGCAATAAAAAAATTAAAATAATCCCCAATGTCACGAAAACATACGAAAATTAGTATCATTTCACTCGTAACTGTCTATTTTAGTTCCGCAATTAAAAATAATGAAATGATTATTTTTTACATAAATTCAGTAATGTTTCTCCGCCCTGAAAGGGCAATATAGGCTAGCCCGCCACATCGCGGCGGGGTTCAATTCCCCCAAGAGATAAACGCCCTGTAAGGGCAAAATAGAGTTAATAGGTAATATTTCAGTGGAATTTTCGAAAACGTATTGGATTGCTTTAACAAACCTTATTTTTACCTTATTTTCAAACAAAACCATTCACCAAAAAACCTTAGTAGCCATTGTTCCCACAACAACCAAACCTTATTACCTTATTAAAAAAAGGAACAATAAGGTAATAAGGT
>JAIROD010000084.1 GCA_031257725.1 Planctomycetaceae bacterium
TTACCGGAAGTTCTGCACTTCGTATTTTTGAAGGGAAAGAGAGTTTAGCCGGACGTGCTTATTGGAACGAAATCAATACGCTTGGATTAACTGAAATTTGTCAGTTTCGCAAAATGGGAACCTTGCCCCCCTACAAACCAAACATTCATGTCGGCGAGTTACGGAAAAAAGAGTTTTGGCTTGATTTTAAAAATTGGTCTATTGATGAACAATTACTGGATGATGTTTATAAAAAATTCTGTGAATTTGGCGGTTATCCTTATTGTCATATTAACAACGAGGTCTCTTGGGAAGAAGTCAATGAATATCTTACGGAAACGGTTGTTGCCCGAACCATTGATCTTGATCTTAAAGTTAATTTTGAATCTGACTACAAAGATAAAACAAGAACGCTAGACCCGACACTGCTCAAAAAAATGTTTCGGACGCTTTGCAAATATACCGGAATGATTATCGGTACAAATAAACTGCGTACTGAATTTTATTCGGAATCCTCTGAATCGCTCACTGATAAACAAATCCAATTGATTTTAGACTTCTTTGAAAATTCAATGCTCATCAAAGTTATAAGATCATTCGGGCATCATCTTAAACGTGCAAAAATTGAGAAAAAGTTTTGTTTGTGCGATCATGCGATTCGTAAAGCATGGTTGAATGAAGATGCGGATTTATACGGTACAGGAATTAATTCCGATATTGCCGGACATATTGTCGAAGGAATTGTTGGAACATTTTTGGCTTCCATCAAAGGAACCGGTGTGAGTTATTTACCCGACGGCAATGATAGAATGAAAGAAGGACGCGAGATTGATTATCTACTTGAAGTCGGCAACGCTCATATTCCAATTGAAGTTAAATATAGCGAACATCCCGAAATCAATAAAGGTATCGAAGCATTTTTACAGAATCCCGCCAACAATGCATCTTTCGGATTGGTCATTACAAAAAATGAAGTCCCGCTCAATTATTTTAAAAACGAAAATATCATTCCAATCTCAGTTAAAAAATTGCTTTTATTAAAGTAACATCGGGAATCTCTCATCATTCAGAATTTACTGAAAGTTAACGGAGTGGGCTTGCCCCGCGTTGCTAGGCTTAACTCCCAAACACGGGGTAAACCCCGTCGTTAACTAACAACACGGGGTAAACCCCGTCGTTAACTAACAACACGGGGTAAACCCCGTCGTTAACTAATAACACGGGGTAAACCACGTCGTTAACTAATAACACGGGGTAAACCACGCCGTTAACTAATAACACGGGGTAAACCACGCCGTTAACAAATATGAATAATTAATTGCTCGTTGCAAAAACAAATATTCCACTGAATAATTACTCATCGCCCTTGCCGACGGTCTATATTACTTTAATTACTTTAATTACTCAAATTACCAATCTCATACCGCCAATCCCGTGAAATATGACGGGCGGATTGATATTCTTCCGAGAATGTAGATATTTTTTTCTTCCTTTTATTTTTCCTAACCGGACTTGTATTTTTTGTCCGACATTTTATATTAGTACGAATTAGTATGAGTTCAAGGATAAAATCAATTTTACGAATTAATTATTGTAGGTAATTTTAAGAGTATGACGATTCTTGATGTAGTCGGTAACACACCGTTGATTCCATTGTTGGAAGATCGTATTGGTGCGAAAATTTTTGCCAAAGCGGAATTTTTGAATCCGAGCGGGTCAGTCAAAGACCGTGCGGCAAAAGCAATGATTGTTGATGGAATCCAAACCGGAAAATTGACAAAAGATAAAACAATTCTTGACGCAACCAGTGGTAATACCGGTGTGGCATTGGCAATGTTTGGAGCAATACTTGGCTATCGGGTCATATTGTGTCTTCCTTCCAATGCCAACAAAGAACGCAAACGGGTATTAAAAGCCTACCATGCCGAAATTATCGCAACGAATCCGCTTGAAAGTTCCGACGGCGCATTGCTCAAAGCCCGTCAACTGGCAACGGAAAATCCGAACACTTATTTTTACACCGATCAGTACAATAATCCCGAAAACTGGAAAGCACACTACGATGGCACCGCACTGGAAATTTGGGAACAGACAGAACATAAATTGACACATTTTGTTGCCGGTATGGGAACATCGGGAACATTTATCGGAACAGCACGGCGGTTAAAGGAATTGAATCCGGCAATCAAGACCGTCCCAATGCAACCCGCATCGCCGTTACACGGTCTCGAAGGAATGAGGCATACGGAAACAACAATTAAATCAGGATTTTACGATACCTCATTATTTGACGGACAAATCAATGTTACAACCGAAGATGCCCGCACAATGACACGGGAACTTGCCGGAAAATATGGATTGTTTGTGGGAATTAGTTCCGGCGCAAATGTTCTGGCGGCGGTGAAACTGGCGGAAACATTGCCGCCGGACGCTATTGTTGTTACTGTCCTTTGCGACAGCGGCTTTCGGTATTTGAGTGATGAACTTTGGGATTAAAAAAATATACTAGACCTTTTCTCTGTAACTGTCTATTTTATTTTAACCTTTTTAGCGCGAAACGCGCAAAAATTTTGTGAAAGAGAATAAAAGTGAGGTGATCTTTCAGTGGAATTTGCCCCACCGTATGGTAATTGTTTCAACAAACCTTATTTTCAACCTTATTTTCCTAACAATATTACTTAAAAAACCTTAGTAGCACAAAATCATCAAAAAACCAACCTTATTACCTTATTAAATAAAGAAGAACAATAAAGTAATAAAGTAATAAGGTAATAAGGTTAGCTTCTATTATTTCACTTGCTACTAAGGTTTTTTGTTAAATGGTTTTGTTAGAAAATCAGGTTGAAAATAAGGTTGAAACAATAACAAGATGTTTTCGCAAATTCGACTGAAATATTACGATATATTACATTTAATTACGTTATATTTAATTTGATTTAATTTAATTTAATTTACTAAAACATTTCCAATTACAAAAATGAAATACTTGATTACCGGAGGAGCCGGATTTATTGGTTCTAATCTTGCACGATATGTCCTGAATCAAGGACATGAGGTTGTTGTTCTTGACAACTTCGCTACTGGAAAACGTGAAAATCTAACAGAAATTCAAGATCAAATTACACTCATTGAGGGTGATATTCGGGTTCGTGAAACGGTTGATTATGCGATACGTGGTTGTGTTGCGGTTTTCCACGAAGGCGCACTTGGTTCGGTACCGCGAAGTGTTGCCGATCCGGTAACTTCGCACGATGTGAATGTCAACGGCACGCTCACCGTTCTCGAAGCCGCTCGTTCGGCGGGAGTAAAACGTATTGTGTTTGCCGCGTCCAGTTCAGCCTACGGCGAGCAACCGGAATCGCCTAAAATTGAAACAATGCCGTCGTTGCCGATTAGTCCGTATGCCGCAAGTAAAACAGCCTGTGAAGCCTATTTACAAGCCTATGCCGCCGCTTACGGAATGGAAACCGTTTCGTTGCGATATTTCAATGTATTCGGACCGCGTCAAGACCCATTTGGAGCTTATGCGGCGGTCATTCCGGCGTTTGTCAGTAAAATACTGAACAATGAAAAACCGCAAGTTTTCGGCGATGGCGAACAAACACGAGATTTTTGCTACATTGAAAATGTGTGTTATGCCAATTGGCTTGCCGCGCACGCTCCGCCGGAAAATTGTAACGGAAGACCAATCAATATTGCCTGCCATGCCGCCGTTTCCCTGAATCAAATTCTGGGAAAACTGAAATCACTGATGAAAAGTAATATTGAAGCGGAATATGGTGTTGTAAGAGCGGGAGATGTCCGGCATTCGTTAGCCGATATTTCACTCGCACAAAAAATGATTGGTTACGAACCGCTTGTTTACTTCGACGAAGGTCTGGAACGCGCAATTGATTGGTACACAACAAATCTTCATTGAAATTCATTCATTAATTGAAACATCTAAAAATAAAAACAAAATGATATTTCAGTGAAATTCATGTTTTGAGTTTATTGATAAATTAACTCATGTTACGCATTCGGTTGTTATAGGAAGTCGCCGAATGCATAACATGAGTTACTAAATAAAGAGGAACAATAAGGTAATAAGATTAGTTTTTATTATTCCCCTTGCTACTAAGGTTGTTTTTGTTTGGAAAATCAGGTTGGATAGCAAGAACGACATCAACTCGCCCTATTTATTAACCTTCAATCGACTGAATAGATACGAACTATTTATTTTATTTCCAAAGATGTTCATCAGGATCAGGATACTTAATTTTGACAGCGGCACCAACTTCAATTGTCCTATTATTCTTTTTTTTCAAGACTTCGATAGTTTCCGGTGTTGTGTTTTGGTCGGAATATTTGGGATCAATCAGGTCCCATGTATCTTTGGGTTGAATCGGATACAGCCGAGTTGCTTTTTCGTAACCTTCACGGTCAACTTTGGGATCAGGAATATTTTGGTAACGTGCTTGAACTTCACGTTTGCGAAGTACAATGTTGTATTTGCCCGGAACCACTCCCGGATATTTTCCCAAAGTGCGGATAACAGCCTTTCCCGACGAGTCGCTTTCACCACTTGCTGTCCATTGCCCAAGCGCAGGATCATTGGGAACAAGAATAACAAAAACTTTTTCCAATCCTTTTCCTTCTTGGGTGATTGTAATGGTAACAGGATAAGGTTTCGGCATTCCGTCCGGTAACGCCGTTTTTCCGCAACCATTCAAAAACAAGAGCAGCGTAACTACAATAAAACAACGAAAACAAAACAGTGTCATAAAATTTTGAAACATTAAATGTCTCCTTTTAACGAAAAATAGATTTGAATCAAACATGAAAAGGCAGGACGTATCGAATACGTCCTGTCTTTTCCTAATCAGAAATGTGATTAATATAAAGATTGACTTTCACCACATGCGGGGGGTCCTAGTGCTCCCCAAACACCAAATTCACTTGGATTGCCTGAGGTGAATTGTACGCGAGGCCCCGGCGCAGTGATTCCGGCAGAAACCGCATTGATGGTATCCGGCACAAAATGTACAGACCCATCAAAAAAGACAACATTGACTCCGCCTTTATGGTAACTTTGTGTTGAATAAATTCCCCACATTTGTTCGGCACCGGGAAACACATTTGAACTGCAATTGGGCGAGTTTGGTGGAAGAATCGTTTGAAATGCATTTGCATTCTGAAAACCATATACAAGGTTTCCGCGAATACATCTTGAAACATAGCCTGCTTTGATGGTATTACCTTCTACCATGGAGAGACATTGTAAACGGCTTGCAACATCAGTGGCGAGCGATGTTCCCAATCCTGTTGCAACAATTCCGCCTTTAACATTATCAGTTCCGGGTCTAAAAGGTCCTGTTGCTTTTGTGGCTTCCCCTATGGCAATCGTATTACTGGTACCGTCAAGACAGTCTGCCAAACGTTGCCCGGCACTGGGCAGAAACATAGAACGTCCTTTCATTCTTGTAGCAGCACCGGAGTGGCTTGTCCATCGCCACCATATTTGATTATCGCTTGTATCTCCTGTGCAAAACAAATAAGTCGTTGCCGTATTTCCAGAGTCACCGGAAACCCAACTTTGACTTGCGCTATCTCCCGTAACCCAATTTTGAAAACCGGAAGGCATGACCGGAACCGGATCGGACGGACAAATAAGATTCGGAACATTAAAAGTTCGAACATCATAGCCGGTTCCTTCTGTCCATTTTGTTAGCGGCGTATCCCACATAGCCGTAATCACCCAATTGCCGCTAGCGTCTTTGGCATTATAGCGCCCCATCAGATTTTGATAGGCGATCTGTTGTTCCATAAACGGAAGCAAATGAAGCATCCCGTTAACATCATCAGTGAAATCAACCTTTCCGGCAACTGCGAACACTAGTTCTGGAAAATTGTTGTGTACATCATGGTGATTCTGTAGTGCCAAACCAATTTGTATCAGGTTGTTGGAACACTGCATTCGCCTTGCCGCTTCCCTCGCGGCTTGAACTGCTGGTAACAGAATAGCGATTAACATTCCGATAATCGCAATCACCACAAGAAGTTCGACTAACGTAAAGCCAAACCGTAAAGAAGGGGAAAGAGAGAAGAATTTTGCGGAAAAACCGTTGGAAAACCAACTTTTTTCCCAATCCGTTCTTAACTCTCTTCTACATACAGCCCCCCCCCCCCCCCTGTCTTGCCCATTTTAACATTTGGCATTTTTCAAAGAAAAACGCCAAAATCCCAACCAAACACCTCATTACATTTTTCATCGTCATGCTCCTTATTTTACAAGGTTTTACCCAATAATCGCGAAACGTAGCCAAAAAACAACTCGGCAAGAAAAAAACGTCTCGCAATTGAATTGAGTTTCACAGTTTACACGGAATCGAATAAATTGTCAACAGGGATTTTTCCTTTTGAAAGAATTTTTTAAAATATACTCCATAAGAGCATCTCTAATAATTTACTCATGTTACGCATTGGTTTGATTTAACGCCGTAGGCGTTTTATGTGAATAACCGCCGGTTTCAAGCGGCGGTAAAGTACTACCCCTAAACTCAACCCCTTTAGGGGTTGTACTAAAAAATAGATCGTTTACAAGTTTCCATACCGCTTTTGTGCAACCCCTAAAGGGGTTGTTCGGTTGTTATAGGGAGTCGCCGAATGCGTAACATGAGTAATAATTCAGAAATTACCGAAAGTTAACGGCGTGGGCTTGCCCCGCGTTGTTCGACTTAACCCTAAAACACGGGGTAAACCCCGTCGTTAACTATTAACTATTAATTAGTGTTAAAAATAAAAAATAGGTAATATATCAGCGGAATTTGCGAAAACGTATTGGATTGCTTTAACAAACCTTATTTTCACCTTATTTTCTTAACTAAACAACCTCAGTAGCATGAAAATAAACAACAACAAACCTTA
>JAIROD010000090.1 GCA_031257725.1 Planctomycetaceae bacterium
GTATCCAACACAAAGATATGCAATACAAAGTTGTTTTGGAGTATTCTCCGTCGGAAAATTATAACTCAATCCATTTAGACCTTGCCGCTTTTTTGCTTAACATAAATGAAAAAGCAGAGGGACACGGTTGTTTTATTTACTATGGAAATCCGGCGTCGGATTGTAAAGCGGTTCGATACTGTGATTGTGAAAAGGCAAGTTCAGAAAAAAACAAAACAGAAACCATCACTGTTGACATCAATTCCATTCCCGCAAATATTCATAAAATCGTTTTTGTTGTTACTCTTAAAAACGACCATAATACACCGGAATCAATTAAGCGGGCAAAAGAAACCGGTATCTGTTCACTATTTACTGACGAGTCGGAATTTCCGGTTCATTGTTTTGATTTTGCCGACACCAATTTTGAAGGCGGAGTTGTTTTCTATGAGATTGTCCGTTCGCAATCAGGTTGGATGGAGCGAGTGGTTGCTGCCGGAAACAAAAACACGCTCAACGATTTTGCCAAAACTTATGGAATTGAACTGAAAAAGGCGGAACCGGAAAAAGTTGTTTTACCCCCGTCACCGCCAATTCCTTCATCTTTTCCGTCCTCTTCTTCTCCGTCGCCGCCCCCACCGCCGATTGACGATAATTTTCAATTAACACAACTAACGCAACTAACGCAACTGCAAGAAGAAAACAAATTGCTCAAACAACAACTGCAAATTGAACGTAACCGTACAGCAAAATTATTGGACAAATGCAACCGTTTAATAAAAGAAAACTATAAACTTTTTGAACAACAATTAGGAAGCAGTAATTTGTTACCGGAGTTGCAGATACTATTTTCAGAGAGTTCACAATATCACGTTGCCGATCTGCCGATTAGAGATGCGTTGGAGATATGCGGCAATAAATTAGTGAAAGTACAAAATCTCAATACGGTATTAAATATTATTGAAGAGTTGCGTGGTTGGTGGAATGAATATCGCGTTCACCACACAACTCGTTTATCATTTTGGCGGCCGGACAGTTGGAGTCGATTTGAAAACAAATTTCCGAACCATCCCATCACAATCAAATTAAATTATTTTACAAGATAATGAAAAACAGTTTCCAATTTCGGAAAAATAAAACAAACGATTATATCTTATCAAAGCCCATCCGCGTCCGAATTTCTCGGCCGCTTCACCGTTCCCAATGACTTCTGATTCAGCGGTCATATCATGATTCAGCGGTCATTCAAACGGCTGAGCGGTTATGAAAAGATGTTACCGGTAAATCATCTCCTGAACGGTAGTTCCTGCGGGAATCATCGGCAACACGTGTTCCTGATACGGAATGGCAATATCAAGCAAAAACGGATTCGGACTGTCGATCATTTGTTTGATTGCCGTTGGAAGTTGCGATTTGTCGGCAACATGTAACGCCTCCCAACCGTATCCTTTTGCAATTGTTACGTAATCGGGATAACGTACCGCCGGACCAATTCCTGTTCCTTTGCCGAATGCTTCAGGATGATCAATGGGACCCAAATAAGTTTGGGCGCGGTTTGATTTATGGAAGCGGTCTTCCCACTGAACGACCATACCAAGATGTTGGTTGTTCAGAAGCATCACTTTAACCGGAATTTTTTCACAATAACATGTTGCCATCTCCTGAATATTCATCTGAAAACTGCCGTCGCCGTCAACGTCAACAACCAATTTTTCAGGACAAGCAAGTTTCGCTCCTATCGCCGCCGGAAGCCCAAAACCCATCGTTCCAAGACCGGCGCTGGAAATCCATGTTCGCGGATTTTTAAAACGATAGTATTGTGTTGACCACATTTGATGTTGACCGACACCGGTTGCTATAATTGTTTCACGATCCTGTGTTGCTTTCCAAAGTTCTTCAATGGCATATTGCGGTACAATATTCGGTGAATTTTTGTCATACGCAAGAGGCATTTCCTTTTTCCAAGTGTCAATTTTACGCAGCCAGTCATTTAATTCCGGTGTTGGTTTGTACGATTTTAGCCGGTCAAGAATACCTCGTAACACCGTTTTCACGTCGCCGATAATCGGAAAATCCGTTTCTTTAACTTTATTGATTTCCGACGGATCAATTTCAACATGAACAATAGTTGCCTGCTTCGCAAATTCCGACGGTTTACCGGTAACACGGTCATCAAACCGAACACCCAACGCCAACAGTAAATCACTTTCATAAACAGCGTGATTGGCATACGCGGTGCCGTGCATTCCGACCATTCCAAGAGCTAATTCGTGATCGCGCGGAAAAACCGAAAGTCCCATCATGGTTGTTGTAACCGGAATCCGTGTTGTTTCCGCAAGTTTCAGTAGTTCCGCTGCCGCACCGGAAGACACAACCCCGCCTCCGGCATAGAGAACCGGTCGTTTCGCTTTTCGAATGGCTTCAATAATACAATCAAACGACGTTTCGGGAGGCAATTCGACAGTACCGCTGTAACCGGGCAAATTGATTGGCGCATCAAAATTCGGAACACATTGAGCAACTTGAATATTTTTAGGTATATCAATCAACACCGGACCGGGACGGCCTGTTGTTGCAATGTACACCGCTTCACGAACAATCCGCGTCAGATCATTCACCTCTGTTACGAGATAATGATGTTTAGTAATACTTCGGCAAACTTCAACCATTGGCGTTTCCTGAAAGGCGTCGCTGCCGATGCAATCCGTACCGACTTGACCGGTAATCGCAATGATCGGAATACTATCCATTTTTGCGTCGGCAATCGTAGTTACGAGATTGGTTGCACCGGGACCGCTGGTTGCCATGCAAACTCCAACTCGACCGGTTGCCCGCGCAAACCCTTGAGCCGCGAAACCGCCGCCTTGCTCATTGCGCGGAAGAACAACCCGAAGTTTGTCCCGAAATCGGGTCATTGCCTGATGTAACGGGATACTGAAACCGCCCGGATAAGCAAAAATTATTGCAACTCCATTGTTAATGAGAGATTGAATCAAAATATCCGCCCCGCTCATTTGGCTCTGAGACGGGATTGATTGAGTCTGGATTGATTTCGCTCCAGAAAAATTTTCATTGGTTGAGTTCGACATAAATGTACTATTCAGTAACGGTGAATATTCATTAATTTCCGTCCCGTTAGAGACAACATATTGGTGGAAAACTAATAATACCGTAAACATAACTTTTCTCAAGGGGTATTCCTAATCAGTTATCAGGAACATTCCCATTCCGTATGGGAGCGTTTTCCGTTTGTGGGTGACGGTCATTCTTTCGCCCTGAAAGGGCAACGCAAGCCAGCCCGCCGCAACGCGGCGGGTGCGGGTAATGGTCTGAACTATGATTTTAATGATTGAATGAAGACGATGATTAAGAAAATTAAGAAAATTAAGTAAATCATAGTCAATCACAAAATCAAATAAATCACAGTTCAAGACCTGCTTGCAACACTCTCCGCTATCAACTCTCCACGAATCTATTAATCAATTGCCCTTACAGGGCGTTGATTTTTTGGGCAATCGTACCCGCCGCGATGCGGCGGGCTGGTATGTATTGCCCTTTCAGGGCGAAGGATTGATCGGCAACCTCTAACGGGAGTGGGCAGAACATCGCCCCAAAACGCCAAACGCTCCCGCCGTCTTCAGAGCCGCAACCGGAAGGTTGCGAAAAAACACGTTGACTGTCTATTTCACATTTTGGGAGCGTTAGTTTTTATTCGGAAAATGCTGGAAAGTAACAGTTTATGTGACAGATGTTTTTCGATAGTTTTGTGCAACGCGAATCGGGCTGGGCAAACTTATCTTGATGCGGAACTTACCGGACTGGAAGAGAGTTTTTTGAAATTTGAAAGACGGCTGTTTATAACCGCTATCTCGCAGGTTATCTCCTTTTCTTTTTCTACGCGGTATCCGGATTTTCGTAGTGCTGTTATTTCATTTTCGTCACCTGTCATCTAGGGATATTGCCCATCTAATTGAGGATGGAGTTCTTCATAATTTTCCTCCTGAAGAGTAGGTGGTACTGATGGTTTCGGAATAATTCCTTGCCGAACTCCTATGCGTAAAATTACGGCGAAAGAGAAGGCACACAGAATTATTACGAATCCTAAGTAACAACATCCCATTGGTTTCTTTACGGGTATTTGATTTTCTGCCGGTATGATTATTGGGGTTTCAGATAATTCAACTTGTCTTTTGGTGATTTTGTGAACCATCACAACAAAGCAACATAGATGAATAATCGAGAACAATATACTCAGCGGAAATAACCAAATCGGCGGTGGAACGTAGAGAACATTGGTTGCGACAAGATATTGACTCCAACAGAAACCTAGAAGAGAGGGGAAAATATAGGTCAGCCACCAACACCCTGTTATAGAAAGAATGTTGCCTCTATTTTGTGTAAAAGTTACATCGACAATCCCCTTCATTATTTGGTAAGGGCGGACGATGTTAGCGATTGGGATAAAATGGCATCCGACTGACCATCCCGGTGTAAAAAACATTTGCCGAATACCGAAAGACCTTGCATTGGAGTTCACCCTGTAGAGCCAACACAGATAAAGTATGATACTCGCGATTGAGAATATAGACACAACGACAGCCGGTACAAATAGCAGGAGATCTCCTCTGATTTCCGGGGAAAAAATACCCAAAGATAATGCAGTAATAGATAATCCTTTGGTACAAAATATCATATATTCCAGTAATCCGAAAATAACTGAAAGTATTGTTGTGATGTTTGCACCCCAAGCTAATGCCGAAGGATTCTGATACGTAGAGTTGTCAGTGGAGCTTGCCATTATATTATAATATTGGTGGAGTTGGGTGAAGTGGTATCGAATTTTTAAATGTTCTCATTAAAGTTACAAAATGAAACAGAACAGCAACAAAAACAATTTCCAAACAAATTAACGCATACCAATCGCCAAAACGCTGGTAGATTGTTGGCGACTGAATAGATGATAATACCGCTGCGGGATGAACATTTCCGATAACAGCATTGAGTTGGCAACGGCGACCAAGTGCCTCAATCACACCGTCTGGACGGATAACCGCCGAAAAACCGCAATCCGTTGCCGATAGATGCCAAAGTCCGTTTTCCGCCGCCCGAAAAACGTTAGCGGCTAAATGCTGATCGATCTCCCGCGAAAAACGAAACCAACCGTCACAAGAAAGATTGACCAGCATCTGATACATTTTCGACAACCTTGACAATATTCTTTTTGCCTAATGCTGATAGACTCAGACGGGAGCGTTTTCCGTTTGTGGGCGATGGTCAAGGTTGTTCTTTCGCCCTGAAAGGGCAATACATACCAGCCCGCCACATCGCGGCGGGTAACGGTCAACACGATCAACGCCCTGAAAGGGCAGTAGATTCATGGAGAGTTGAACATGGAGAGTTGAGAGTATCGCAAGCGGAATGATGGATGTGTAGGGTGTGTAATCCGCGTCTGAACGATGATTTTAATGATTGAATGAAGACGATGATTAAGAAAATCGTAATATATACTGTCAACGGGTAGAAATTGGTTGTTTTATTTGCAATCTCTCCCAAGGTCGTGTATCAAAAGGTAGGCAACCTTTCGCCGAAAGGTTGCGTCGGCGA
>JAIROD010000657.1 GCA_031257725.1 Planctomycetaceae bacterium
AATCATGAATAAAAATATACTGTTTACTTCCTACCATTGTTATCTTGACTGGTCTAATGGAGCGTCTATTACTGTCCGAGAAATTTTACATGCACTAACACAATTCGGATGGAATGTAAACATTCTTTCGGGAGCAGGATTAGACAGTCCGGATAATATTGACCAAATCATTGCCGATCAGTCTTTTGACAAAGTTACAAAATTAGAGCCGTCAGCGGATTCGTCTTTTTCATTACGGATTTTCATTGATAAAGGAATGCGTTCAACAATTTTTTGCCCGATAAAACAATCGCCTATTCCTTCTAAAACCGATGGAGATCATTTTTTACAATTATTACAAGAAACGGTTATGAATACATGTCCGAAAATCCTGTTGACTTATGGCGGTTACCATCTTGGTCCCACAACACTTCGTCTTACGAAAAATGCCGGAGTGCAAACGGTGGTTATTCTACAAAATCTGGCTTACAATAATGCAGTTTATTTTGCGGATGCCGATGCGGTAATCGTTCCGTCGTATTTTGCCCAAAAACACTATGCGGATAAGTTGGGGATTCAATCGGTTGTTATTCCTCCACTGTTGTCTGTTGATACGCCCAATATGAGTAAGGATTTCTCCAAACGTCGATACCTCACCTATATTAATCCAGAACAGGGAAAGGGGATGACTTGGTTTGCTAAAATTGCAAGGATATTGAACGATAAAAGACCGAATATTGAGATTCTTGTTGTCGAAGGACGCGGCAAAATTAGTCGGTTTGCCCAAACAGGACAAATACTCAGCGGAGTCCGCAATCTCCACGTCATGCCGAATACTCCGAATCCTGCTGATTTTTTACAAGTCAGCAAGATAGTATTGATGCCGTCTTATTACGAAGAAACGTTTGGGCGGGTTGCCGCCGAAGCGATGTTAAATGGAATTCCAGTTATCGTCAGTAACCGTGGAGCATTACCGGAAGTAGTCGGTAGTGCCGGCTTCGTGCTTGCCATTCCCGATCATTTTCAACCGGATTCTCTGGAAATACCGTCAGATACTGAAGTTGAAGAATGGATAGACGCTATTATTCAACTTTGGTATAATTTTGATTACTATAATTTGGTTTGCCAAAAATGTTTGGAATTTTCTACTCGTTGGCGGTGGGAAACTGTTGCGTCACAGTATGCATCTTTCTTTCTTGGCATGATTTAATGAAAGTTGGAGTGAATTTATGTGGAATACCAAATTTAAAAAACTTCGTTTCGAATCTCTTGAAGACCGACAACTTTTATCGGTTGGTCCGTTGCTCAACCTTTCGTATTTTCTATCTGAAACGGAAAATGCGGCAATCGTTAATTCGTCATATTCCTCCGATTCATCAGTCGAGTCGGCAGATCATTTTTCCTCTCTTCTTGCCGGTTTTCAGACGGGTCAAACCGCAGAGCTTCCCGGTGAACCGGTTCTTTTGTTGCCGCCGCGTCAACATGGTATTATTCGCCCCGTTCAGTTTGTTAACACTGTTGAAAATTCCGCACCGGTACAGTTTACCACTTCTTCGTCAAATTCCGGCGGTGCCGACAGTTCATTGAATGTCTCGATTTCGCAGACCGGTAATGCTTCGATTTTTGAATCACATCAATGTCTTGACGGCAATGATTGTTCTTGTACGCTTGATGAAAAATATCCGTTGATACGGGTAAACGCCGAAGGTGCTGCATGTAGTAGTAGTAATGGAGTTGTTAAAATAGCCTTATCAGGTACGGCAGTTTATGGTAGCGATTATTCTTTCGTAGATAACGACTCTTTTATACCATTTACTGTTTCCAATACTGGGGATTTTATTGAAATTTCATTGTCCGGCGGTTATGATTCCAATTCCGGCGGTTCTGATATTCTTGCGGAATTTTATGTTATTCCGTTGAACAACGGCAACCCTAATGATGGAGACCGCACGGTACAATTCACCTTGGAAGAAACCGAAACGGAGTGTTCCGGCGGTGTTTTTCTTCCACTTTACACTATCGGTAACGCAACTGCCGAAGTCGAAATTAAAGACGACGACGATTGGACAATTACCGGCAGCGGCGGCGATTCGATTTGGGAACGCGCTCCGTATGATGATTTGCCGTTTGGTGAATTTGAGATAACCCGAAGCGGCGGTCCGGACAGAACTTATGGTATTACAACGGAATTTGTATTAAGCGGCAGTGCGACACCGATGAGTGATTATCACTTATCGTGGTTTAATGCCAATGATTATGAAACAGTTATTTCGATTTATCAGGATAATGACGATGTTTGGAAAGGCAGTGTTTATTTTCCGGCAAACACCACCGACGATACGATAACGATTTACGTAATTCCGAACAACGATGCCATTCCCGAAAACAACGAAACAGTAACAATTACCGTAACCAATGCTTATGCTAATCCGTTGTACCCGTTCAACGCAAGCGGAAGCGGTACGTTTACCATTAAAGATGATGATAAATGGAAAATTTCCGTTGAAACAACCGATGATACAGCAACGGAGCGTATCTCTGATGTTACACAAGA
>JAIROD010000658.1 GCA_031257725.1 Planctomycetaceae bacterium
TCAATCATCGTTCGGACAACATTTTAAAAGTGTCGTCCCTGCGGGACTTAAGGTGTGGTGAGTTGTTGCCGTAAGCTAAAGCATACGGTTAATAAAGTGTCATCCCTGCGGGATTAGACCATAGAATCATTCAAACCAAATGTAATTGGTACAGGAATGATTAGAAAACGGATTGATTATAAAATAGAAAGTTACGTTTTTTTTTATTTCTTAAAAAAAGATGTTAAAATAGGGAAAGAATCCCCCTTCTCCTATAGCGAGGAAGAAGGGGGCAATTTTGTGAAGTTCACGGTGGAGTATTCCTTCACTCGTTAGAATTACTCCCTTCACACTAGCGGCACAGGGATTCGAACCCCGGACACGTGGATTATGATTCCACTGCTCTAACCAACTGAGCTACACCGCCTTTGAATCTTTTCTTTGTCAATTTTGGGGAATTTTTATAAAATTCTCAAATTTCCAATCAAAATGACAAGATGAGTATATCAAACTAATTTCGTTTGTAAATCGGGGGCATTGCCGGCTCGTGTCGAAAGCATGAACCAACGCAACCTTTCGGCGAAAGGTCGTTTATCTGATCTTAATTTATTGTAAGTCTTTAATAGACCTTTTCTCTAACCTAACAATACAAAATATCCGCAATTTAGGTAATCACCAAATACAGCGTTTTTTGTAACTATTCAGTCGTTTTAGGAATCGCTCCCAAAGTACGCCCAGACCGACGACGGAATAGATTCTACGCCATCTCTAATAATTCAATTTTTTATTTTCGACGAATTAGTTAACGACGGAGTTTGCCCCGTGTTTTAGGGTTAAGTCGAACAATGCGGGGCAAGCCCACGCCGTTAACTTGCGGTAAATTCTGAATGATGAGAGATTCCCAATTATTTTTTAATCCATTAATTAAAATTAACTCCCTCTCAACTTTTTGAGCAACCGCAACCACAACCGCGTGCTTTGAGTTTTGGAAAGAGTGTACCGCCATAAATTGCGGCAGTATCGAGTTCTTCTTCGATACGAATGAGTTGGTTGTACTTTGCCATGCGGTCAGTTCGTGATGCCGAACCGGTTTTAATTTGTCCGGTTCCAAGCGCCACCGCAAGATCGGCAATCGTTGCGTCTTCTGTTTCACCGCTGCGATGCGAGGAAATCGAAGAGTAATTGTTGCGATGAGCAAGTTGGATTGCTTCAATGGTTTCCGTCAACGAACCAATTTGGTTTACCTTAATCAGAATTGAGTTGGCAATTCCGTCATCAATTCCTTTTTGTAGCCGTTTCGTATTGGTTACGAACAAATCATCGCCGACAAGTTGCACGGTTTTACCGAGTTTATCGGTTAAAAGTTTCCAGCCTTCCCAGTCGTCCTGATCACACCCGTCTTCAATGGAAACAATCGGATATTTTTTACACCAATCCGCCAAAAGATCAACGACTTCTGAACTTTTCAACGGTTTGCCGTCAATAGTGTATGTTTTTGCTTTTTCGTCGTAATATTCACTGCTTGCGCAATCCATTGCGATATAAACTTGTTTTCCGGGTTCATATCCGGCGTTGGCAATTGCTTCGACGAGAGCTTTGAGCGCTTCTTCGTTGCTCTGTAGATCGGGAGCAAAACCGCCTTCATCACCGACATTGGTCGAATATTTTTGTTTTTTGAGAACATTTTTAAGCGAGTGAAACACTTCACAACCGCAACGGATAGCGTCGGTGAACGATGAAAAACCGAGCGGCATAATCATAAATTCCTGCACATCGACTTTGTTGTCTGCATGGGCACCGCCGTTGATAACATTCATCATGGGAGCCGGCAATATTCGTGCGCCGACTCCGCCGAGATAACGGTATAACGGCAATTCTGTAAAATCGGCGGCGGCTTTGGCGACAGCAATCGAAACGCCAAGAATTGCGTTTGCGCCGAATTTGCTTTTATTTTCAGTGCCGTCGAGTTCGAGCATTCGTTTATCGACAGCGGTTTGGTCGAGTGCGTCATAACCGCATATTTCATCGGCAATATGTTCATTGACGTTTTGGACTGCTTTCAAAACGCCTTTGCCGAGATATTTCGACTTATCACCGTCACGAAGTTCGAGAGCTTCGTGAACACCGGTACTTGCTCCGCTTGGGACGGCAGCGCGTCCAAATGAACCGTTAGCAAGTTTCACATCAACTTCAACCGTCGGATTTCCGCGGCTGTCTAAAATTTGTCGTCCTTTAATGTCAATAATCGTACTTCCCATTGTGATTCCTTTTGGTTTCTAATTGGGGGTTATTGGAAATGTTAAATGTTAAAAGTCCGAATTCCAGTAAAATTCAAACTGACATTAAGATACCCGAACAACGCAGCAAGGTCAAGAGTACCAAAACAGAACACAGAAAGATTTTCACAGGAATTTTGGTAAACATCCACAGATGCCCTATTGGGTATCATGTGATTTACCCTTCTCATTTAGGGACATAAGGGATGATAGGGAAGCGTTTGTTGTTTTGTGGTGACGATTTATTCCATCGTCGGTCCAGGCGTACTTTGGTGAGCAAGTCCTAAAACGACTGAATAGTTACAACAAACTTGCCTGTGAATGCCGGAAATTTTTTTTGGGAATCTCTGAATTATTTAGAGATTCCCAACAGACGTTACTAAAACTATAGGGCATCTCTAATAATTCGTAATATATCAGTGGAATTTTTCGGAGATTGAAGTTTATTTTTTACCACCCCTGCCCCTCCGAAGGAGGGGAATTATTCCCCTCCTTCGGAGGGGCAAGGGGTGGTTCTTCGGA
>JAIROD010000669.1 GCA_031257725.1 Planctomycetaceae bacterium
TAAAACTTCTCTGAAACTCAAATAATCCGGCACAAATGATTCCGTCAACATTATCCGATGTAATTGTTCACTGGAATCCGAAAAAACTCAAGAAAAATTCCATAATTTTCAAGAAATCAATAATTTTGTGTCCAAAGTGATTATTCCTCTGCTTCACGGGCAACACGCATAACCTCTTCAATGGTTGTCAAACCGCGTAAAACTTTTCGGATTCCGTCGGCGTAAAGCGTACTCATTCCTTCTGCTTTTGCCGCTTTCCGGATCTCGACAGTACTTGCCTGTTTAAATGTCATCTCCCGAATTTTGGGAGTCATCATCATAAGTTCAAAGATTGCCATTCGCCCGCGAAAGCCGGATTTATTACAATTTCCACAACCACGACCTTTCATAAATGTTGCTTTGTTTGCCTGCTCCACAGAGATTCCTGCTTCACGAAGTTCAAGTTCAGAAGGAACGTAAGGTTTTTTGCACTTTGTACAAATTGTTCGGACAAGACGTTGCGCCATAATGCCGATGACCGAACTTGAAACCAGATAAGGCGGAACTCCCATGTCCACCAGACGTGTAATAGCGCCGGGCGCATCGTTCGTATGTAATGTGCTAAAAACCAAGTGTCCAGTTAAAGATGCTTGGATTCCCATTTGAGCCGTTTCGAGGTCACGCATTTCTCCGACAAGAATAATGTTCGGCGCTTGCCGCAACATTGCCCGAATCACACGGGCAAAATCAAGACCGATAGAATGTTTAATTTCAACTTGATTGATACCGGGAAGATAATATTCAACAGGGTCTTCCGCAGTGATAATTTTTCGGGTTGGCGTATTCAGGTCGTTTAAGGCAGCATAAAGAGAGGTTGTTTTGCCTGAACCGGTTGGTCCGGTAACGAGGATAATTCCGTTGGGACGGCGAATCAATGAACCGAATTTTTTAAAGTCTGATTCTGCGAATCCGAGTTGTTGTAAACTCACACGAATATTGTCTTTATCCAAAATTCGCATAACAATGGATTGACCGTGATTGGTTGGAACCACACTAACACGAAGGTCTAATTCTTTCTCTAAAATGGACAGTTTAATCCGACCGTCTTGTGTTCGCCGACGTTCAGCAATATCCAGCCGTGCAAGAATTTTAAACCGAGACAACACAGAACCTTGCAACCGTTTGGGAATCGTATCACGTTCTACTAAAATTCCGTCAATCCGGTATCGAACACGAACACGGTCTTCGAAAGGTTCAATGTGAATATCGGAAGCACGAAGTTGAACGGCTTCTTCAATAATCAGGTTACTCAACCGAACAATTGGCGCGTCGCTGTCCGCAACACTGGAAATATTATTTCCTAAACTCGCGGTTTCGGTAAAATCGATTTGGGTGTCGGTCATTTCCTGAATTAACGAGTCGGCACTTTCTCCGATATTTTGCGTATAATGCCTATTTACCGCTTCTTGAATGAGTTCTTTAGACGCTAAAATTGGTTCAATCGGACGATTTAAGATGAATCGAAGTTTATCGAGTGTTTCAATATCATTCGGGTCGCTCATAATGACCCGAAGTGTTTCACCGTCATTCTGATACGGTAAAATACTATTTTCGCGTGCAACCGATTCGGGAACCAATTCGACGATAGCCGGTGGAATGACCACGCCGGTCAAATCAATGTATTCCCTGCCGTATTCTTCGGCAACTGCTTTGGTTACATCTTCACTACCGGCATAACCGAGCCGGACAATCGCCTCCCGAACATGAATATCGGTTGATTTTGCCATTTCTTGGGCTTCGGCAATTTGCGATGTACTGAGAAGACCCTTTCGTTGAAGGATCCCAAGATAGTTGAGTTTTTTAGCCATAAATTAGTTACTGGTTTAATCAGTGTGGTGGTGTTAACAATTCCTATTGACACAATAAGAATTATTCCGCATAATTCATCCCGTTTTTTAGAAAATCCGGTTGTTCCTTGTCCTGATATTGTTTGGAATGCGTTGTAACCGCGTCAAAAATAGACCATTAAAAAGCGAATTTCGCCTTAATCCGGTAGATTTTGCGCGCCGAATTTTTTACTTTTTAGGAATAATTATTTTACTCATTGTTTTTTTTTCCCTTATTGATTTTTCTTTAGGTTCAGACAATAGGCGTTCTTCACAAAACACGATGCTCCAAAATCCGATGGAAAAACAATTTAACAATCCTCAGCGTGAACCGGAAAACCGATTTACCAAACGATCCCGATTCACAGAGGACACCATTCCATTATCCGCAACTGCCGAATCGTCAAAAATACGTCAGGTCTCTGACGAAAATGTTCCGCAAAACCAAAGTCAAAAAGAAGATGAAAATGAAAGTAAAAGTGAAAATAAAAGTAAAAGTAAAAGTAAAAGTAAAAGTATTTGGGACAATCCTAGTTCCGCAATCGGCAATGAGATGACCTTGTCTGATTGGGGAATTGGTTCAACGTCAACAACAACGAACAATCCGTTACCTTCTACATCGTCTTTACAATCCCCAATTGTTCCGGGAATATCTTACAACCAATCGGGAATTTTTAACGGTTTGGGTGTCAACACGCCGCCAAACCGACAGTCGGGTGATCCGAATGCACCGATGAGTTCTTATTCTAACATTGAAACAAGTTCGAATGCAAGCCCGTTGCTCAATAATCCTTATGCTTATTTGTATCCGCCGGAAATGATTCCTTCAAATTTTTCCGGTTTTTCCGGTAACACTGAAAATCCTTATGGCGTTAATAATTTCGGTTATTATCCTTCCAACGCCGGTCAGATTTCCGTTAATCCTTATGATCCTTATACTTATTACAACAATAGTTATTACAACAATGGGGCATCTGCATCTAATGATTATTACGGACAGGGAAATTGGGGAATGTATTATCCCGATAACGGAGCGGTACAACAGATGAGCGGTAACGAAATTGCCGGACAACAAAATTCGTTGTATCAGGCGTTATTTCTTCAGGAAATGATGTTACGCCAACGTGAACGGGAAAGAGAAGAAAAGAGTGAAACGGAAATCGACAAAACAAAAAAATCCGATACGGAAAAAACTCCGGAATCACAATGGACAATGAAACGATTTATGCCGATTCATGTTTCGTCGCCGCTTGGTGAAACGATATTTTCCGGCGTGAAGATGATTAGTCCTTTTAGTACGCCGTCTGGACCGCATCGTGGTGTTGGTCAACCGCTTGTTAATCGGAGTTGGTTGGATCATCCGTATTATTTGGGCGGTTTTTGCGGTTGGATTTCCGGTTCGCAATTAGTTTCCGGTTTGATTGATCAGAAAAACGGCGGAACCGGCGGACTGATTTTGGGTTACAATCTGAACGAATATTGGGGAGTGGAAAGCCGTCTCCACTTTGCGTCTATTGATATTATGGAAACCAATGCCGGACGTGCAGCGTTCCAAAATTGGTACACTGCTTCAAATCCCGGTCAATCTGTTCCGGTATTAACAACACGCAACAACCGGTTATCGACAGTTGATATTGCGGTACATTATTATCCGCTTGGCAATGCCAAATGGCGGCCTTTTTTCAAATACGGTCTTGGTTTTAGCCGTGAATCGTTTATTGATACATACAGTAAAAAACATAACGAAAACACGGTAACGATGCCGTTTGGTATTGGGTTACGTTATTGGTGGAATGAAAATCTTGCGATTCAGGCGGATTTGCTGGACAATGTTATTTTTTCATCTGGAGTTGCCAAGACGCAGAATAATATTGCGTTTTGTGTTGGTTTAACCTATTCGTTTGGAAACAGTAAAAAGAAACGTCCGACCGCCTATTGGCCCTACGTGCCAAGTCTTGGCTCCAGATGGTAATTCCAATAGACCTTTTCCTTAACCCCTTCAATATTCTCCCCAAACCATGAACCTTGAACCACTAAGTCGAACAAGTCGCACAAAGACGCTAACACCGTCCCGTTAGGGACGACATATTGGTAGAATCAGGAATCAATAAATAAATTTTACCAATATTGCATCCCTACGGGATGCGGATGATTTATTACATTGTTTTCTACCAAGATGTCGTCCCTAACGGGACGGAAAATTCAGGAACACAACCAAACCACTGAA
>JAIROD010000100.1 GCA_031257725.1 Planctomycetaceae bacterium
AAGGAACAATAAGGTAATAAGGTTGGTTTTTTATTATGTTCATGCTACTAAGGTTGTTTAGTTAAGAAAATAAGGTGGAAATAAGGTTTGTATAAACTTGCTTTGCAAATTCCGCTGAAATATTACCTATCAACAATTAACTAAATATGCTGCCCTTTCAGGGCGTTGATCGTGTTGACCATTACCCGCCGCGTTGCGGCGGGCTGGCTTGTGTTGCCCTTTCAGGGCGGAATATTACAGATTTTACGCCAATAGTATCATTTACGTCAATTTAATTGCGACAATAAAATAGACGGTTACTAGCAATTGTTCCCACAACAAACAAACCTTATTACCTTATTAAAAAAAGAGCAATGAGGTAATAAGGTTTTGTTTTTTTGAAATTTTTGCTACTAAGGTTGTTTTTGTTAGGAAAATAAGGTGAAAATAAGGTTTGTTAAAAATAAAATTTACACCGTAAAAATTTCTACTGAATAGTTACAAAATAAAATAACAAAAAAACTGAAAAAATTTGTAATATATCAGTGGAATTTTTCGGAGATTGAAGTTTATTTTTTTACCACCCCTGCCCCTCCGAAGGAGGGGAATCATTCCCCTCCTTCGGAGGGGCAGGGGTGGTCATTCGGAGGAAACAACTGAATAGTTAAAAAAAAATATTCCACTGATATATTACAAAAATCTTTTTCTTAAATTTTCATGCAACTTAAAACATATCAACAGAACACCTTGAAGGTTCTCCTGGACTTTTTTAAAAACTGCCGTCTTGTCGGTGCTGCGGAAGCATTCAAAAAAATGACAGGCGAACCGGAGATTTCGTTTCGTCTTGGCAATCTGAAAAGCGATTATGTCGTTTGGGATGCTATTCCGAATACGCCCCGCGTTTGTCTGAAAATTCCGACAGGCGGCGGGAAAACAATTCTTGCCGCGCACTCAATAAAAATCGTTTCCGATATTTGGTTGAACCGCGATTTTCCCATTGTACTGTGGTTTACGCCTTCCGATACCATCCGCCGCCAAACTGCCGAAGCATTGAAAAATCCGCGTCATCCTTATCGTGAAACTCTTGACGAACAATTTTCGGGACAAATTCGCATTTTTGATATTGATGAAAAATTTAATGTCCGTCCGGCAGACGTTGCCGATAACACCTGCATTATTGTCTCAACAATTCAATCGTTTCGTCAATCAAAAACCGGTAAATATAACGTCTATAAACATAACGAAAATCTTGAACCGCACTTTTCGCATATTGCTACAGATAAAAAAATGGAGTTCGACGAAAAAGGAAGACTCAAATATTCTTTTGCCAATCTACTCTATCATCATCGTCCGATAGTTATTGTCGATGAAGCGCATAACGTTATATCCGGTTTGTCTCAGGAAATGCAGCGGCGCATCAATCCTTCGGCGATCATTGAGTGGACAGCCACGCCGCAACCTAAAAATAATACGCTCTACAATGTTCGCGCAACGGAATTGAAAGAAGAAGAAATGATTAAACTTCCAATTGAACTTCGCGAACATCTCAGCTGGGAACAAGCGGTGAGCGAAGCAATTGTCAAACGTGCCGAACTGGAAGAATCCGCCAAACAAGAAAAAGATTATATCCGTCCTGTTTTGTTGTTTCAGGCACAAAATAAAAACGGCGAGGTCAATATTGACGTGTTGAAAAATTATCTTTTGGAAACCGAAAACATTACAGAGAATGAAATCGCCATTGCCACCGGAGATCAAAAAGAGTTAGACGGAATTGATATTTTTTCCCGTACTTGTCCGATCAAATACATCATCACCGTTGAAGCGTTAAAAGAAGGATGGGATTGTTCCTTCGCTTACGTTTTATGTTCGCTTGCAAACGTAAAGAGCAACACCGCCGTCGAACAACTTTTAGGACGTATCATGCGAATGCCTTACGCAAAATTACGAAAAACGGCTTCGTTAAACAAAGCATATTCTTATGTTTTATCGTCCCGATTCGGCGAAGCCGCCGAAACATTGGTGAATAAATTGATACAAAAAGGTTTTGATAACGGCGAAGCGGAATCGTCCATTGAAACCGTTCCGCAACAAGAAGAATTGTTTGAACAACTTGATATTCAGAAAGTCCGACTCATAACTCCATTAACCAAATTTCATCTGCCGTCCGGCATTAAACTTGACCCGCATGATCCGACTATTATCGAATTTACGCCGTCAACAACCGAATCCGATGTCGAAAAAATTTGTGAACAAGTTACAAAAACAGAAGCATTTGAAATTCAAAAATCTTATTCCTATTACCGAAAACGTGAAGAGACTCCGTCGCCCGCAAAACAAGGCGCAAGATTTATCGTTCCATGTTTTATGATGGAATTTCAGGGAAAATTTGTCTTTGCCGATCCGGAAACAATTTTTGAAAATTATGATTGGGATGTCGCTAAAGTTATTTCTCCGCGTCTTGAATCCGATGAGTTTAACATTGAACCGCAAGGAAATGGTTTTGTCATTGATATTGATAATAATCGTCTTCGTTATTCTGTCTCTGGTGAAGAACAAATTTTAATGCCGTTTATTGAAGTGGAAAACTGGACAACCAATAATCTCGTATTCTGGCTTGACCGAAAATTAAAACAAGAAGATATTCCTCAAGTAAATATGCTGGATTGGTTGCGTAAAATGGTAGAATATTTGAATCAAAAACGGAATATTGCTTTGTCAAAATTGATGATTGTCAAATACGTTTTGGCGGATAAAATTAAAAACAAAATTGATTTTGCCCGAATGACCGCCCAAACACAGGCGTTTCAGAACACTTTTTTTGAACGGAAAACACGTACTAAACTTGATTTTGACAACGGATTTGAGTTTCGCGAGGGAATGTATGACGGGGTATTGTTTCAGCGGAGTAACTATAAATTTACCAAATATTTCTTTGGTCCCGCAAAAGTTTCGCAATTTGACGGCAACGAAACCGGTGAAGAATTTCAATGTGCTAAAGCGATTGACTGTTTGCCGGAAGTGGAATATTGGATTCGTAATGTGTCGCAACATAAAAATTCCTTTTGGCTGCCAACTTCGACAGATAAATTTTATCCTGATTTTGTTGTCAAACTCAAAGATGAAAGAATTTTAATTGTAGAATACAAGGGATCGCATCTCGTCAGTAATGACGATACAAAAGAAAAAGAGATGATCGGTGAACTTTGGGAAAAACAATCAAACGGTAAAGGATTATTCCTTATCGCAGAAAAATCAAAACAAGGAATTAACGTAACAAATCAGGTTAAGAAAAAAATTGAAACCACTTCGTAAAAATTATTATACCGGCTACGGTATAAAAAAACATTTAAACGTTATAAAAACTGGAGAACCAAATTATGAAAATAACAATAACTCAATATCTTTTAACCGGATTACTGGTTTTATTCGGTGCGGCGGTGTTTGCCGGAGAATTGGGAGAATTAACTGTTGCGGAAAAAGAGCGGCAGTATGTGATTGCCCAAATTCAAGAGAATATGCGTAAAATTAACGCAACGCCAACCAACATTACCGGACAAGCGTTGTTGCCTGACGGTTCGCCTGCCGTTAATTTCAAAATCGGCGGTTGGGGACGTAGTACTAATATAGGTTATGGGCATTATTTGTTCGATACTATCACCGATGATAAGGGAAATTTCACGCTTAACCTCTACTTGCCCTTTCAATATTGGATTACGATTTGCGATCCCAATAATGTTTACGCCGCTCGCGATCTCTATATTGAATTGAAAGACGATAAAACCGAACAATTGAAGTTTCAATTACAAAAGGGAATTTCTGTCGAAGGAACCGTTTGGGATAAAGACAAAAATGAACCCGTTGCCGATTTGTCCATTTGGTTGTTACACAATCCAACAAACACTATTGCGGAAAATTTTGATTACCGTGATTTCGAGAAAAAAACACAAGTCCCGCTTGAAACGAAAACCGACGCTAACGGACGATTCAAATTTGTTGCGCTGCCGTTAAAATACATAGTTGCTTTCGACGCCGAACATGCTTATTATCCATTATCTAAAGAAAAAGAAGAAGACCTGAAAGTTTATACGCGAACTTTTACCGTACAAGATCAACCGATTCACTTGGATTTCAAAATTCCCACGCCTTGGCGGGCAACTATTCTTCAGAAAGATGGAACGCCGGCGGCATTCTATCCTGTCGCGTTTTCCGTCAAACTTCCCGACGGTACGGCTTATCCTCAATTAACATCCAACAAAGACGGCATCATCGTTTACTATCGTCAGATTCAAGTTAATGATGTAAAGGTACTGTCTTTTAACGAAGGACAATGGTTTTATCAATCTTATAACAATGAAACGTTACCGCCGAATCCGATATTCCGGCTCTATTCCCCGCTAACTGCAAAGGGGCGTTTGATACGGCAAGCAACAGGTAAACCGCTCAAAAATTTCAAATTTCATTGCTCTCCATCAAAAAAAAGAGAAATAACAACAGACGAAAACGGGAATTTTGAAATCAAAGGAATTTATCTTGGCAGAGAAACTGCATTAGAGTACGTTAATGAGCCGGAATTTGGTTGTGCCGTCAATAAGGCATTCAAAACATTTTTGCCGAATACTCCTGATCAACTCATTGATTTGGGAGTCATTGAAATGCCCGAATCAGGACGGTTAGACACGAATACATTGGAAAACTTGTCGGGTAAGCAGATTAACGAATTGGGATTCGAATTGGAAGGCGAAACGTTAGCGGGAGAAAAATTAGATTGGAAAAAGTATGCCGGTAAAATTGTGTTGCTTGAATTTTGGGCGACTTGGTGTGGTCCTTGTATTAAGGAATTTCCGAATCTAAAAACGGTTTACGAAAAATATCACTCGCAAGGTTTTGAGATTATCGGTATCAGTATTGATGAGGATTTGCAAAAATTAGAAAAAGATTTAGAGAAATACCAATTTACTTGGACAGTGATTGCGGATCAAAAACTCGCTGACACCGGCAAAGTTTGGTTATATGACCGTTTCGGAATTCACGGCGTTCCGCGTGGAATTTTGATTGACCGAACAGGTAAGATCGTAACAACCGAAACTCACGGCGATCAACTCGAAAAAGAACTCGAAAAATTAATTCAAAAATAAATAAATAAATAAATAAACAAACAATTAACCTGCACCAATAATAATTGTATCTATTCACTCGATTGGCGGTTTTACATTTTGCGATTGATTTATTACAACGAACAACCCCTTTAGGGGTTGTCCCAAAGCGGCATTAAATTTGATCGATATTTTTTAGTACAACCCCTAAAGGGGTTGAGTTTAGTGGGGTGCTTTTCCGCCGGTTCGGTATTTACTTGAAATCGGCGGCGGTTATTCACATAAAACGCCTAGCGGCGTTGATCCGATGGCAGACGTTTAAAAACAGCTGCTACAATAACTAGACCAACAATCCACTGAATAGTTACAAAATAAGGTTAGTTGAAACGATTATTATTCATTTTAGCAAATTCGGCTGATATATTACTAATTTTAAAAACTTACAATTTCAAAAAACATGTTAGACACTGAAACGAAAAATAATATAGACTCAGCCCGCCAAATTCTTGTCGGTAAAGTTCCCGATCCAAAATCACAAATAGAACAGATTACTATTGCGCTCATCTATAAATTTATGGATGATATGGATAAAGAAAATCAAGATGCAGGTTTTAAGAAACAATATTTTGTAAAAGATTGGCAGAAATATGCATGGACAAAATTATTAGATCAAAGGCTTTCCGGTCAGGAGTTGATCGACCTTTATGTTCAAGCAATTTCCAACATACCAAAAAATCCGTATATTCCGCAATTGTTTCGCGATATTTTTCGGGATGCGTTTTTACCATATAAAGATTCACGAACACTTTCTTTATTCATAAAAGAGATCAATAAATTTACTTATGATAATAGCGAAAATCTGGGTAACGCATTTGAATATCTGCTTTCAATTCTCGGTAGTCAAGGCGATGCCGGACAATTCAGAACGCCGCGTCATATTATTGATTTTATTGTTGCAGTGGTTGATCCTCAAAAGAATGAAAAGATTCTTGATCCCGCTTGCGGAACAGCAGGTTTTTTAATTTCTGCTTATAAGCATATTATAAAGCCGAAATATCTTACAACGTCTGAAAATTTAAAATTAATGAATAATGTTGTGGGTTACGATATTTCTCCTGACATGGTGAGATTGGCACTTGTGAATTTATATTTACATGGATTCTCGAACCCGAAAATTTACGAATATGATACGCTTACAAGTGAAAAACGTTGGGAAGAGAATTTTGATGTTATTTTGGCGAATCCTCCATTTATGTCGCCGAAAGGCGGAATAATACCGCATGATAAATTTTCAGTATCGGCAAACCGCAGCGAGGTTTTGTTTGTGGATTACATCGCCGAACATTTAACGCTTAAAGGGCGTGCCGGAATTATTGTACCGGAAGGAATTATTTTTCAATCGGGAAACGCTTACAAAGAATTACGAAAATTGCTGGTGGACGAATTTTATTTGTATGCGGTTGTTTCGTTGCCGGGCGGAGTGTTTCAACCTTACAGCGGAGTGAAAACGTCTATTTTGTTTTTAGACCGGCAAATGGCAAAACAGAAAAAAAATATTCTTTTCGTAAAAATTGACAATGACGGTTTTGATCTCGGCGCGCAAAGACGACCAAGCAACGCAAACGATTTGCCCGAAGCGTTAAAAATTATCAATGATTGGAAAGCGGGCAAAAACGTTGCAAAAAATAATCGTGTTATCGTTGCCAATAGAAAACAAATTGCAGAAAACGGCGATTATAATTTGTCCGCCGAAAGATACAGAATTATCGAAAAAAAAGGAAAACAAAAATGGGAGATGGTAAAATTAGGGAAATACATTGACTTCGTGAGTGGTTTAACGCTTTCTATACCAGAATGCGAATCAAAAACAGGTATTCCTATTATTTCAATAAACAATATTCTTGAAGATGGAAAATTGACTAAAAAAGGATTACGATTTGTTAATATTCCTTCTAAATGCACAATCAATTACCTACAAAAGGGTGATTTACTCTTTAACTGGCGCAATGGTAGTAAACACCTTGTTGGCAAAACAGGTTTTTTTGATTGGGATGGGAAATATGTTTTTGCTTCATTTTGTCTTGGAATTAGAACTAAAACAAAATATCTTGACAACCGTTATCTTTGGTATGTACTCAATTACTGTCGTCTAAATGGAACGTTTATGAAATTGATGAGACAAAATGTTAATGGTCTATTTAATCGTGAAGAATTAAAAATATTACAAATTCCTCTTCCGCCTCTTGCCGTTCAAGAGCGTATTGTTGCCGAGATTGAAACGTATCAAAAAATAATAGACGGCGCACGTCAAGTAATTGAAACGTGGAAACCGACAATTAAAGTTGACGAAAAATGGGACGTGGTAAAATTAGGTGATGTTATTGATACGATTGTCCCGCCTAAAAAAATACAGATGTCAGAATTTCTAACTAAAGGTAAATATCCAATTATTGACCAATCACAAAAAAATATTTCAGGTTATTCAAATGATGACGATGCTGTTATAAACATCACAACACCTGTAGTTATTTTCGGCGATCACACTTGTGTTATTAAATATGCTGATATGCCATTTATTCAGGGAGCAGATGGAATTAAGGTTTTAAAAACACATGATAGACTATTACCGAAATTCCTTTATTATTATCTGAAAAGTAATCCAATTAAATCAGAGGGATACAACCGACATTTCACAAAATTAAAACAAGTTCAAATCCCCCTTCCGCCTCTTGATGTTCAAGAGCAGATTGTTGCGGAGATTGAAGCAGAACAAAAGGCGGTTGATGCTTGCAAAGAGTTAATAAAAATCCACGAAAACAAAATTAACGAAACAATAAATAAGGTTTGGTCTGAGTCGTGATTCCGATTCCTAGCCGCATGGACATATCAAGTAACTGTCTATTTTATTTTAACTTTTTTAACGCACAACACACGAAAATTTCGCGAAAGAGAATAAAAGCGTGGTCATATTTCCGTGAAATTTGCCCCAACGTATGGTCATCGTTTCAACAAACCTTATTTTCAACCTGATTTTCCAAACAAAACCATTCACCAAAAAACATTAGTAACAACAAGACCGCATAAAAAATAACCTTATTACCTTATTTACAAATCATCTCTCCTAAAAAATAATAATACAATAACGTGTCCTCTAGACTGTCAACGGGTAGAAAATGGTTGTTTTATTTGCAAACTCCCCCAAGGTCGTGTATCAAAAGGTAGGCAACCTTTCGCCGAAAGGTTGCGTCGGCGATAGCCGACTTGCCCCTGTTTTCCGCTAGCAATCAGTTTCCAAACCGGTCAGAAACACAAATGACCCAATCGAATCTGTTTCACGGTTGCTTACCCCAAATCTACCTAATTTAACAACCAGCCTCTGAACACTAGGAAGTTTTTTACTAATACGGCGTACTCGCCGACTTGCCCCTGCTTGTGGGCACCCGCCCCAAAATAACAAACGCTCCATGTTAAAGGTAAACAAAATCGACAACGACATTCATGGTAACATTTTCATAAAGCGGAGTCAATTCTTTCAAAATCTGTTTTCATTTCAGGGAAATTTTTGGAAGTTCTCTTTCACCGTCCATTAGGTTCCGTTGGGCTATTTTGTTTTTTTAATTATTTTAATTATTTTAATTATTTTAATTAATAGACTCCAATTGGTTTGGTATAAAAAATTACGGTAACACGACCATTTTACCGTCGTTGACGTGAATAAAATTTTCTAACATTGATGCAGGTGTAGTTACGGATAACGGTTGTACGGAACCATCGCCTATCAGAAAATGACAAACGCCGGTGTGCCAACTGCCAACTGCCAAATGAATAGGTTGTCGTACAATATTGATTGTCTGCGGTATAATCATCGGGACCTCGTGCAATGAAACGTGGCGAACCGTATTGCCAGCCACGCCCCACAGAAAAACGTGTTTGAGAACCAACCGCAATATAAGCGCAATCGGCATACTGCTTATCTGAAGTATCACCGGCAGCGCGTCCGCAACTTCCTAGTGCTAAGTGTCCTAATTCCACTTGAATAACAGCCGCCCCCACCCTCCTTTTTTCCTTTTTAGCTCATTTTAACGACCCAACCACCTCAGTAGCCCGAATTGCCCCCCACAATCAA
>JAIROD010000793.1 GCA_031257725.1 Planctomycetaceae bacterium
ATACATAGAGAGTGTTGCCCTACGCTATTGCCGCTCACTCTTTTAGGGTTAATGGTGAAATATTACCAAAAATGAATATAATTGTCAATAGGAAATCTCTCATCATTCGGAATTTACCGAAAGTTAACGGCGTGGGCTTGCCCCGCGTTGTTAGGCTTAACCTAAAAACACGGGGTAAACCCCGTCGTTAACTATTAACTATTAATTTATTAATTAATAGGTTGAAAATAAAAAATTGAATGATGAGTGATGCCTTATTCTATTTTAACCTTTTTAACACGAAACACACGAAATAACGGGAAAATACCAAAAAGATTTCTGTTGTTATTTTCGTATAATTTTTGTGTGTTTCGTGTATTTCGTGTTTAAAATAGACAGTTACGTTACAATCCTTTGGACTCGGCATGGGCAGGAGTTGAGATTGCTCCCCAAATACCCGCCGTTGATTCCCCTTTCCATGTGTATCCATCTCCGGTATTACCAAGATCTTCTCCCAACTTTTTGTTGAGATTACCGCAATCAATCGTTTCACTAATAAATCGAACGGAACCGTCACATAATGAAGTATTGGCTCCGCCTGCATGATAACTGCTAACAGTCATTGCATAAGCGTCTGTATGCCGTGCTTTGTTGGTATCATCATAGTTACCGGAACTACAAGCCGGTTGATTGGGCGGAAGTGATGCCGTAAAACCGGTGTAAGGCGGGTGTGCATGCATCCAATAGATGCCTTTAGTTTCTTCAACATCTGCGGCATTGAGCATTCCGCCGGTACCGCGAGTCGCCGCACAATCCGCTGCCGCGCCTCCCATAATATTTGTAATATTTAAAGCCATCCCTCCGCGTATTGAACGATCGCCTGAACTTCTTTCTGAAACGCAAATTTCTGCAAAACAGAGTGTATTGCTTAATCCATCAGAGATATAAGCAAAATCAGTTTCGCCAAGTGCGTTACCGCTCCAATCAATTCCCGGACGAAAAACTCCTCTTGGAGATTTCCAATATTCGTCAAACGACCAATGATAGGCAATCATCCAGTCACCCAAGTTTACATGATAACTGGTACGCGATTCCGTCTGGCTTCCGGCAGTAATACGGGCATTCGGATCCGAAGGGCAACAAAGAGAAGTGATCGCCATTCCTGCCGGAGAAGCAAGATCGCTGCCTTCGTAATTCCATTTCATTGGTTTAACAATAAGACCAGGACCATATTTCGCTGCATCGGTACTGGGGTAAGGAATTGACGCAAGTGATTGTAGTCCGGAAGTGATTGTGTCATAAATCGCCTGTTGCTCACAATAGGGAAGCAACAAGGTCAGACAACTGTAAACATCCGTTTGGGGAAGCCGATTTGTAGTGCCTTGTTTTTTGAAAGCCACCCAAATCGGATCATAACCGTTACACGGAACTCGTTTGTGTGTGCTCTCGAAGTTGTGAACGGCAAGCGAGAGCTGTTTCAAATGGTTGGTACACTGCATTCGTCGTGCCGCTTCTCTCGCCGCTTGGACTGCCGGCAAGAGAAGAGCGATTAAAGCACTAATAATCGCAATCACCACCAACAATTCAACAAGGGTAAAAGCCAATCGAACTGGAACACCGCCTTCTAATTTAACAGAATCGGTCTCACACTGAATCGTAAATGTTTTTTTCATAATAGACTCCTTGAAAAAAATGGGTTAAACACTGAAAATTGTGGAAAAACTTACATTATTTACAATAAATTGAACGAATGGTCATAATTATCATTCAAATCCATTGTCTTTTAATTCAAAATCAAAAATATTTTTTTTATGGGCAACAACTGTTACTTTAAATGGCGTTTTTTCTATTTCCGTATATTTTTGAGGAATAACCAGTTTAGGTTTTCTTTCTTCGGAAATCATTCCCTCTGAATCTCTCATTTTCCGTCCGGTCGAAACCATTTCCGATTTCGTAATAGTTACAATATAATCTCCCGGTGTTGTTCCTGCATTAGGAGCGCCATAAAGTGTTTGTAACCTATATTCTCCCGCTTCATCTGTTATCGCATAGGACGGTTGTGCTTCTCCCGACGAAACCGGAAAAAATTTAACATTGGCATGAGGCAAAGGAATACCGTTAAAAGTAACTTTACCAAGAACAATTTCCGTTTTTAAAACAGAACTTCTACAACCAATAGTTGCCGGAATCAAAATAAATAAAAAAAGGAACAATATTTGTTTCATAAAAATTACCATAAACAACTGAAACTGAATAACTTAAATTCTTAGTAACTATTCCATATAGTTACAAATTTTGTATCGATGTACTCGATTAAAGCATGTAATTATGAATAAGTAAGAACAGATGCAAAATAAAAAATAAGTATATTTTTCTTAAAACACGTATATTTTATATTGCCGTCGTTTCCTCTTTTACTCAACAACAACCGCAAAAGGTAAAACAAAACTTCAAATCGGGCGAATAGATTACGTAACAAAATGATCTGCATTTACTACAAAGTGGGAAAAACACAATGCCGAGAAACGGCAACAGAATATCGCTCTTTAGAATTAGGAGCGACACGTCTATCAATGTCAGGATTATTCCCACCGACAAAAGTGGTGCATTACATATTTCAAAATATAATGCGGAATGATACCTGTGGAATTATACGCGACGCTCCCCTAGCGGAAGCTACGCAACTTTATAATTCCACGATAATTTTCTACCCGGAAAATCCGGTTGTCATGTAGAAAATTACTGTTCGCCTAAGCGATATTGATAGTTGTTGACGTACTCGATTTTTTTAACACCCGAACAACAATTCGGGTAATTTATTTTTCAAAGTGTAATTTTTGTGTCTCCAAATGATGAAATTAAAAAATGGAAAATAACAATGTTCACGATTATAATACGATGCTTTTTAAGTGTCAATAGGGAAAATAAAAAAAATAATTCTCCGTTTGCCGCCAAGATATTGATATTGGGTGTCTCTATACCGCAAACGGCTAGAAAATACTTTTTCGTAATCTATTTGTGGAGTTTACAATCGTTGTTTTAACCAAACCTTATTTTCAACCAGATTTTCTAACGAAACCATTTAACAAAAAACCTTAGCAGCAAAAGAAGTGGATGGGAAATGAGATATTGAGAACGATTGGAATTATTCGTGCCAAGTTTCAAATGGGAATGCGGAATTTAGTTTACAATAGGAGTCGATTAGTGAGCTTGAAACGTGCTAAAGTAACTGTCTATTTTAATTTTTTATTAGTCCTGCAAGGACTATTAAGTAAAGGGAACCTCTAATAATTCAAAATTTACCGAAAGTTAACGGCGTGGGCTTGCCCCGCGTTGTTCAACTTAACCCTAAAACACGGGGTAAACCCCGTCGTTAACTATTAACGATTAACTAATAAGGTTGAAAATAAAAAATTGAATTATTAGAGATGCCCTAAAATACGTTATTAACCGTATGCTTTAGCTTACGGTAGGGCAAACGCAACACGAAGTCCCGCAGGGACGACACGTTATTGAGCGAGTCTATTCGATTACTGTTTTGAAATTTTCACTTAAAAATCATTGGATCTACTTATGTTTTCAACACGGGATACGCAGAAAACATCAATTGGCTAAAAAAGGACTAAACGTTTTAAAAGTGTCGTCCCTGCGGGACTTTATGTTTTAGATGTTTTATCCGTAAGCTAAAGCATACGGTTAATAAAGTGTCATCCCTGCGGGATTAGACTAGGGAATCATTCAAATCAAATGCAATTGGTACATGAACGGTAAGAAAAC
>JAIROD010000127.1 GCA_031257725.1 Planctomycetaceae bacterium
GAACAACATGGTAAAAATGATAATCCTGTTATTGTTCCGTGTGTACGGTGAGTACACCGCACACACGGCTACATTGGAAATGTCCTTGCAGGACTAATAAAAATTAAAATAGACGGTTACCCGTTGCGACTGTGGGTGAAAACCCTTCGGCGAAAGGTCGCCTACCTGATGAGCCGCCTACCTGAAAGGTCTCAATTTCAGGTAGGGATATACTTTATAATTCCTTCTTATTCTATTTAATTTCACCAAATTAACAGTGTGCGGTAAAGAACTGAAGAAAAAAATAAAATTTTCGACAAGTTCCATTGACAAATCTTACTAATCTATGTAATAACTTGTTGGAAAAAAAATTTCCAACACCGAAATGTGTTATTCGGGTATGGTAAGACAGTCAAAATTATTTCCGTTTTTCAGAAACATTTTGTCGCCATCTGTCGGCGGAATCTTTCTTTTAATTCTAAACTTCACTCATAATCATGGTTAGCAACTCAAGCACAAAGAAGGGTTTTTCACTCGTTATCGTCGAATCTCCTGCAAAAGCAAGAACGATTGGACGCTTTTTAGGTAATGATTACATTGTCGAGGCAAGTATCGGTCATATTCGTGATTTGCCGAGTGTTGCCGGTGAAATACCGGAAAAATACCGAAAAGAAAAATGGTCGCGGCTCGGAGTCAACGTCGATGCCAATTTCGAACCAATTTATATCGTACCGGATGAAAAACGTAAACAAATCAAAAAATTAAGCGATCTCATCAAAGGTGCTAAAGATGTTTATCTCGCAACTGATGAAGACCGTGAAGGCGAAGCGATTAGTTGGCATCTCGTCGAAACGCTTAAACCGAAAATTCCAATCCACCGCCTCGTTTTTCACGAAATTACAAAGAAAGCAATTCAAGACGCTTTGGCATCGCCGCGTTCCATCGATAACGATCTTGTTCAGGCTCAGGAAACACGACGGATTATCGATCGGTTGTATGGCTATGAGGTTTCACCGCTATTGTGGTACAAAATCCGTCCGAAACTTTCAGCGGGACGGGTTCAAAGTGTAGCGGTTCGGCTGATTGTGGAACGGGAACGGGAGCGGATTGCGTTTTGTTCGGCAACCTACTGGGATCTGTTGGGGAATTTTGCGGTCAAAAATGAATCAAAATCATTTCAAGCCGGATTGATCTCCGTCGGTAAACGTAAAATTCCTACCGGAAAGGATTTCAATGCGTCAACCGGTCAATTGCTGAACCCCGCCGTTTGCCTGCTGCTCGATGAAAACGCGGCGTTGAATCTTGTAACACGTCTTTTGCCGTTGCCTGCCAAAGTTAAATCTGTTGAGGAAAAACCTTACACAGAACGTCCTTACGCTCCGTTCACAACGAGTACGCTTCAACAGGAAGCCAACCGGAAATTTGGTTTTACGGCACGGACAACAATGAGTTTGGCTCAAAGTTTATACGAAAACGGTTACATTACTTATATGCGAACCGATTCGACCAATCTTTCCGATGAAGCGATTCAGGCGGCAAGAAATCATGTGTTGAGCGAATATGGCAAGGACTATTTGCCGGAATCGCCGCGAATCTACAAAACTAATGTTAAAAACGCTCAGGAAGCACACGAAGCAATTCGTCCTGCCGGAAGTTCTTTTGAGTTGCCGGAAAGTCTGCGAGGTAAATTGACTAACGAACAATTTCGGCTTTACGATTTAATTTGGAAACGGACGGTTGCGTCTCAGATGTCCGATGCACGCGGTAAACGCAAACAGTTAATTGTTGAAATTGACGATGCGCAGTTTTCTGTTAGTGGTAAAACGGTTGAATTTCCCGGTTATCTCCGTGCTTATGTGGAAGGCTCCGACGATCCGGATGCGGAATTAGCTGATCGGGAAGTGATACTTCCGTCGGTTCGTTCCGGTGATGAGTTACAAACGGTTGCGCTGGCACCCAAATCACATACCACGATGCCGCCGTCACGGTATTCCGAAGCCGCACTCACCAAAGTTTTAACCGATAAAGGAATCGGCAGACCAAGTACTTACGCTTCGATTATCGAAACAATTTTGAGCCGTAATTACGTATTCAAAAAAGGCGGCGCATTGGTTCCGACTTGGGTGGCGTTTGCGGTTTGTCAGTTAATGGAAAAACATTTGCCGGACTTAATCAATTACGATTTCACGGCGTTGATGGAGGATCAACTTGACGCGATTAGTCGCGGTGAGTTAGGACATCTTCGTTATCTGAAGGATTTTTATTTTGGTACGGAATCCAAAGAAACCAATCCGCGAATGAGTGGTTTGAAACCGCTGCTCAATCACAAAACAGAAGAAATTAACGCACGGGAAGTTAATACAATTCCCTTAGCGCATCAAGACGCGAATGTTACGGAACCGATTGTTGTACGAATCGGCAAGTTCGGACCATTTTTGCAACAAGGTGAACGAACCGGTAATCTTCCCGAAGATTTGCCGCCGGACGAACTGACTCCTGAAAAAGCAATAGAACTCATCAACGGTGCGCAACGTGCTGAAGAACCGCTTGGTTTTGATCCTGATTCCGGCAAACCGATTTTTGTGAAAAGTGGTCGTTTTGGTCCCTACATTCAACGTGGAACCTCCGACGATGCGGAAAAACAAAATGCTTCACTGCTCAAAGGAATGAATCCGGAAACGATTGATCTTGAAACGGCGCTCAAATTATTGAGTTTACCGCGAAATCTTGGCAAAAATCCGGCGAATGACGAAGATATTCTGGCGCGTGACGGTAAATTTGGACCCTACATTGTTTGCGGTAAGGAAACACGATCATTGCCGGAAGGGATTTCACCGTTGGAGATTGAAATTGACCAGGCGTTGGAAATTTTAGCGCAACCAAAATTTCGCGGACGGCGGGGAACGGCAAAACCAACGGAACCGCTCAAAGCGTTTGGAGATTCGCCTGTTACAGGAAAACAAGTCAAAGCCCTTGCCGGACGTTTCGGAAATTATGTAACAGACGGCGAAACAAACGCAACATTACCGAAAAATATGACTATTGAGGAATTGACGTTTGATCGGGCAATTGACCTTCTTGCCGAACGTGCCGCCAAAGGTCCCGCCGCAAAACGTGTTACACGGAAAAAATCGGCTAAAAAGTCCGTTAAAAAAACTGCTAAAAATTCCGCTAATAATTCGTAAAAAAAACGTAACTATTCAGTTTTTCTACCAATATGTTGTCCCGTAGGGATAACATATTGGTAGAAAGATTGTCAATCCTTCGCCCTGAAAGGGCAATACATACCAGCCCGCCGCATCGCGGCGGGTTCGATTGCCTAAGAAATCAACGCCCTGTAAGGGCAAGAGATGTAACTGTCTATTTTGTTTTAATTTTTTGTAATATTTCAGTGGAATATTCCTGATTATTTCTGATTTAGGGGAAAGTGGATAGCCCCCTACCAACCTTATTTTCTTAACAAAACAACCTAGCAGCAAGAGTCCTACCAGAAACCAAGCCTTATTACCTTATTGTTCCTTTTTTTAATAAGGTAATAAGGTTTGTTTGTTGTGGGAACAATGGCTACTAAGGTTTTTTGGTGAATGGTTTTGTTTGAAAATAAGGTAAAAATAAGGTTGGTTAAAGCAATCCAATACGTTTTCGCAAATTCCACTGATATATTACAAATTAAAATAGACAGTTACGAAAGGTTGCCTACCTCTTGAATCAAACAAAAACAACCAATATCATGCCGTTTGCGGTATAAATGACCCAATCAATGATTGGAACAAATGAAATTCTAACGCCGTTCAAACCGTCCGAGATTTTTCCTGATGTTAGTGAAGCGGACAATAACGGTTTAATCGGTATTGGCGGGTTGTTAAATCCGGTTTGGCTTCTGGAAGCGTTTACGCACGGAATTTTCCCTTGGCCCTTTGAATATGGAGATGAAAACGGGTTGGGAGCAAGGGTTCTTGGTTGGTTTTCGGTTGATCCGCGTTGTATTTTTGAGTTTGACCGGTTTCATATTTCCCGACGTTTAGCGCGAACCTGTTACAGCGGACGATTTCAAATTACCGCTGATACTAATTTTCACGGTGTTATCAGTGGTTGTGCGAAGGCGCATCAATCCAAAGGAACATGGATTACGCCGGAAATGATCAACGCTTACACGGCACTTCACCGGATTGGTTTTGGTCACAGTATTGAAGTTTGGCGGAATAACCGTTTGGTTGGGGGAGTTTACGGCACGGCAATTCGCGGATTCTTTGAGGCGGAATCAATGTTCCATCTGGAGCGGGACGCATCGAAAGTTGCCTTAGTTGCTCTTATCGGACACCTGAAAAAACAAGGATACACGCTTTTTGATATTCAGGTAATCAATGATCACACGGCAAGTCTCGGCGCTGTTGAAATTTCACGAAAAGACTATCTGGAACGACTCCACACGGCGTTGCAACAAGATATCGGATTCGGAACATTTAATCCGTCGGGTTTTGAATATCAGATTGACGCAGGGCGGTAACAATCAGTAACGGAGGCTGTTACGCAAATATTCGCAACTCTATCGGTTAAATATAAGTCCAACCGCTTGGAGCGGCGTTTTGTTTGGTTTCCATTAAAGTGTTACAAATTCGTTCAAAAAGGTTTAAGGTTCCGCGATAGCCGAGATGCAAAATTCGATGTCCTCCAATCCGGTCATGGATCGGGAAACCACAACGCACCAACGGAACACCGAGTTGCCGTGACAGATAAACACCTTTACTGTTACCGATGATGAAATCGGGATGAAGTCCGGTTGATGTTTCCAAAATTGTTGCAAAATCCATTTCCGCGCCGTCAGCGGTCAGAACAGGAATCACGCCGATTTCTTCGAGAAATAATTTCATCGCAGTAACAAAATCCGCATCACCGTACAAAACGGCACGCTTTCCCGAACAATATTTATGACCGTCGAAATAAGCGTCAATAAGCCGACCGCGATGTTTTTCCCAAACGGCAGGAGTTTTTTGTCCCGTTAAACGATTTAGTGTTTCAAAAAAAATGTCGGTATTTTCAACGCCGATGGGCAATTTGATATTCGTTGCAGGAACTCCGAAACGGTCACGGAGCCATACCGCGCCGTTTCTGTTCAGAGGAACAGACGACGCAAGATAAACCGTTCCCAACGCTTCCGGCATCGCGATAATATCGTCAATCAAGGTACCGCCTTCCGGCAATTTCTGATAATCCTCCCACGCCCCGCCATCAAGCGATTCCGAATAATCCGGTAATAAGGTGTATGGAATTTGGTAAGAAACAAGAATTTCGTGTAACTCCCGCAAATCCGCCGCCGAAACAAAACCGGAAATCAAATTGATTCGTTGTGTTTTTTTCGGGACAATATTTTTTTTCGTAATAGATTCAATTGCGGCGTAAACCGCTTCATGATAACCGTCGAGATGAGTTCCGCGATAACTTGGCGTTGACGCGTAAAAAATAATCGGCAATTTTGTACGATTTATTTGGTATTCGTGCAAATACATCGGAACATTGTCGCCGATAGTTTCCGAAAGGCAGGTGGAAGTAATTCCAATGACCGTCGGCTGATATTGTTTTGTAACATTATCCAATGCGTGAAAAAGATTTTCTTTGCCGCCGAAAATTGCAGCGGCTTCTACGAAATTCGATGATGCAATATCAATTGGTTCCCGAAAATGACTAATTCCGTAACGGCGAATATAGGTTGAACATCCTTGCGAACCGTGAATCAGCGGAATACAACCTTCGATTCCGCGCATGGCAATACACGCCCCCAACGGTGAACAAAGTTTACAGGCATTGCGGGCGGAAACAAATGAGGTTGTTTCGAAATTTTTCGTTTGTATCTCTTCGGCATTCATGATCTTTTATGTTTTTGTTGATTGTTTCGGATTTTGGGGAAAATTGTCCCGCTAGGGATGAAATATTGGTAGAAAAACTAACGATTTAATAAAAGAGCGTCAACATCGTTTGCGGCAATTACTCCGTAGTTTACTGCGCCGAGCCAGCCGGACATGATAATTCCAACACTTCCTGCATGAAACAGTCCCCCTATTTCCTGCGGCAACCGGCGGCTCACCGCCAAACCTTCATATTTCGTACCAAAACTGGAGCCGTCCCAATGTCCTGTGTAACGTTTGAATGTTTTCGGTGTTGCCGCTTCAACCCAATCAAGATGTTTTCGTACATCAGGGACGTATTTTTCCAAATGATCAAGAGTTTGTTCGATTAATTGTGTTTTCTGTTTGAGATATTCTTCATGAGAAAAAGCGTTCCAGTCGGCAAAGTGGGCGTTTGTACTGGAAACAACATAGCAACGGTCAGTACCCGGACGGGTTTTGGGATAATAAAACGAAAATGTCCGGCTTGTGATTGGTTGAGCCAGTAGTTTTTCGGAACTGAATTCCGCCGCAGTTGATGAAAAAAGAAGATCACCGCATTGATTTTCGTCAATCAGATAACCGGGTTTCAGGGCAAGATAAACCTGTGTACTGGAATTATTAAGCCGAACCGTTTTTGCGGTTTCGATAAACGTATCGGAAAAATATTCTTGTCCGACCAGATCAAAAACAGTTCCTTTTAGATTGGCGTTTGAAAGGACAATTTTGGAACGAAATATTTGCGGTTGTTTTGTTTTGTCTTTTTGCACAACAACACCGGCAACATTTCCGTTTTCAACAAGAATCTGACGAACAGGCGAACTTTTCTGTATTTCAACGCCGTTTTTTTTAAGTTCCGCCGTCATCAGATCAATCAGTACATCAGTTCCGCCCTGAAAAGTGTACACTCCTTTTGACATAAAATTTGAAAACACAATTCCATAAGTCAATGCCGGATCATCGAGAGTAGAACCATTGGCGTATGTAATTGGTTCCATGAGTAAGCGTACAACATCCATTCTGCCGGGAAAAAATTCATTGAAAAGTTCCCTGACTGTTTGCTGATCATTGTCGTAATGCGACAAACTTCGTGCCTTATCGAAAAAACCGGTTACAGATTCTTTGGCAATCCCAAAGTGTTCAATAAGTAATCGGGTAAAATCTTCACGATCAAAAGTTGTTTCAATGGAAAACTGCGGATTATCAAAACGAATTTTTGGCAGTTGAACGATTCGGTCGGCAATTTCTGTGTTCCAATAACGCCGGCAACTTTTAATCATTCCGACGGGAAATCCGTGTAACGATATGTCAAAAATGATTCCGTTGCGGCGTTTGAATGTTGTTGCCAGACCGCCAAACTGAAAGTGTTGCTCCAGAAGCAACACGCGATGACCGGAACGACCAAGAATATTGGCTGCCGTCATTCCGGCTAAACCGGAACCAATCACAATAACATCGTATAAATTATTCATGAAAATAGTTGTTTTTTAATAGCATACAGACGACACAGAGTAACTGTCTATTTTATCATCAATCCGTTTTCTCATCATTCATGTACCAATTGCATTTGGTTTGAATGATTCTATTGTCTAATCCCGCAGGGATGACACTTTATTAACCGTATGCTTT
>JAIROD010000130.1 GCA_031257725.1 Planctomycetaceae bacterium
AAACAACCTTAGTAGCATGAACATAATAAAAAACCAACCTTATTACCTTATTGTTCCTTTTTTTAATAAGGTAATAAGGTTGGTTGTAGGAAACCATTTTTGCTACTAAGGTTGTTTTGTTTGAAAATAAGGTAAAAATAAGGTTTATTAAAGCAATTCAATATGTTTTAGCAAATTCCACTGAAATATTACTTCCTGTTTAATTTTTAATTTCCTGTTTCACTAGGGACAACACTTTGATTTTTGAGGGCGAAGCATCACACGAAATGTCGTCCCTCGCTTAACTCAATGGTGATACGATAATGAAAATTCCACTGAATAATTACATTATAAATCATAGATTAAATTTGTGTTTTGGAAATGAAAAAGGGAATGGTATTTTTAAAAGTTTCCTTAATGTTCTGCCGATTCGGAATCGAGTAAACCGAAAAATTCGAGGCGGCGGTAAAGCCGTGGCCGCGTAATACCAAGCAATTCCGCCGCTTTGGATTTGTTATTATCAGCAAGATGTAAAGCGCGTTCGATCAATTCTTTTTCAATATTTTGGAGAAACGGTTCCAGCTCAATCGGTTTATTGTCCGCCGGAACCTGAGCCGCCGCCTCACGAACATTCCGAATCCGAGCAGGAAAATCAGCCGCCGCAATCAATGTTGATACACTTTGTCGGTGCGATTCGGCAACCAATTGTTCCAACTCGTCAATATTACCGGGCCAATAATATTGTACCAAAAAATCCAACGCCTCCGAAGTAAAACCGCTTCGCTGACGGTTTGCCGTTTCATTATGTTCTTCAAGAAACATTTGGGCAAGCATCGGAATGTCTTCTTTACGTTGACGGAGCGGCGGGAGTTCAATCGTGATTGTTCCCAGCACAACCGGAAACAATTCATGATTCGTCCATTGATTCAGAGCAAGCGTCGAGGTTGCAATCAGGCGTTGATTAGCGTAACCTGCTGTTGCCAACTCGGCAATGAGCGGATAAAGTGTTGCCGGTAACGCCTCTGCATCTTTCAGGAACAAGGTATGCCGTCGCGAAGTCTCCTCACGTTGAAACCGTTTTCGAAAAGCATAAATTGTTGCGCTAATCAATTCTTGTCCAAGAATTTGACATTCGATAGGTACAAAAGCACCGGGATGTTCCATGTTTTGACCGTAATGGATTGCCGAAGCGAGATGTTCTTTTCCGGTTCCCGGCTCGCCCACAATTAAAACCGACGCGGTTGAATCCGCCGCGAGCCGTGCCAAACGCCGAACACGCTGCATAACCTGAGACGCTCCAATCATCCGGTCCCACCGAAACCGTCCAGCCTGACGACGACGGAATGACAATAAGGCTTGATGAAGTTCGGTAGCGGCTTGACGTTCAGCGGTTTCCGGTTGTTCCTGAACCAGCCGTTCAGGTGACGTTGCCGACGCATCCGATCCATCAATCAGAACAAAAACCCCATTAGAATTTGACGAACTAAAATTCTGTTGATTAGAATTCGGCGTGTCGGAATTCTGTACACCATACTGATTAGAATTTTGTGAACTCTGTAAACTTGGCGGAATACGGAACGGAAGGAAATCAGCGTAACGTCGGCTCTGCGAAGTAACTCGGTCAATCGTCAACAAAATCCGGCAACGCCGACCCAGAAACACTTCCGGCGGCGGAGCCAACGCCGCTGCAATCAGCTCCTGTTTTTGCCGCGACGTTGCCGCCCGGTAACGAAATGATTGACCAAGCAGTTGTTCCGCATTACAGCCCGTCCATTCTTCTAAAGCACGGTTACAAAATAACAACGACGCATCGCCGTCAAGAAAAAAAAACGGCTGCTGAATTGTCTGAAAAAAACGAATCAGTTTCGATGGACGAAATTTCATCTTTTATTTTTTGTAATTATTCAGTGGAATTTTCGTTTTTTTAAAGCAGGGTAAGTATTAAAGCCAATATTCCATTCCCAAATCCCGCATGGACGAAATCATGAATAACCGACGGAAATTTCAATTTCAATCTCATTTTCTTTTATCTTAAAATGAAACAAAATTTGAAGAACGTGTTAATTCAAACTTAAAAAAGGGATAAAGAAAAATGCTGTTCCCATTTCTTTAATTGTGCGTATAATTGTGTCTCTTTGAATAGGTCTTGATTGAATACCAAACACAGATCATGTTTCAATTTTTCGTCATTGATATTTTTGCCTGTTAAATTATGCAGAAATTTTGCCCAAACCTTTAAAAAATCATGACCATTACATAAATTCCAATAATCAAATGTTGCGAAGTTCATTTGATCAATATATTCTTCTTTGATGTCCTGTTTTTTGTTCACTGATTTTTGATTTACGAGATCAACACATTTTCTTTTTTGTACAACAAATGAATTATTGTTTTTCTGAAAATCTATACATTCATGTATCGGAAAATTTTCAACAATTAATGCCAAGTCATGAATATGGTTATACAAACGAATCAGAGAAAACCAAACAAGTGATTCCAATATTTTTTTACGAAGATCAATATAATCGAAATGAATATCTGTATCGATATTTTCCAGATAAGTCCATGTAATTTTCCTGAACACGGTCTCATTTTGAATCAACATCATTTCCGCATCATGATTATCGGTTAAAAAAATATTTGGATTCAGGTTTTGATTTTTGATTTTCTCAAAACGGATAAAATCTGCATCAATAATTCCGACAACATTGTTATAAGAATGTTGTAATAAACTGTTGACTACCGCCTTCACTGAAGTAATTCCGTTTGTTGCGGTGAGTTCGGTTTGGTCTTGATGAAAAATCGTTCCAAAAAGTCTTTTATCATCACGCCCCTCAACATATATCCAAACTTTTCCTTTTTTCGAAGGATGCGTTTGCGACATTAGAAATTCGTTGACGAAATCCTGAACACTTATATGGTTCCTCATGTTACATCACCTCCGAGATCAATAACATTTTCCCAAAAGTCATTGACAATCTGCGGTGAATGTGTTGCGACCATGACTGAAATTTTTCGCAACTCAATAATTTTCAACATGTCCGCAAGAAACGCTTTTTGCCAGACAATATGCAACGAAATTTCCGGTTCGTCAATCAATACCAATCTGTGTTTATCTGCTTGAAAAAGTAAGTCAAAAAGTAAAACAATTTCGTGCTGCTCTCCAGACGATAAATCTGAAAGTTCCAACCAATCGCTGTTGTCTGTAACAAATTTTAATCCGTATTCTTTTGAAATGGTAATATTTTTATGTGGAAATTCTCTGGAATTGAGTATTTCCGAAAACAAATTGAGAGTTTTCAATAACGATTCAAAAACACGCAATTTTTCTTCGACATCATTAATGTAAACATATAACGCTTTAGCATTAACCGGATCAAAATCAGGAGGATTTTCTTCATACATTACAGAAAGTCCGTATTTTTGCAATAATCTTTGTGTTTCCTTAATTTTATCAAACCTTGTTTTGAAATCATGTTCCGATATTTCATTTTTTGATTCAAGAAGTCTTCGGGGATAACTGCTGTCCAGTTCACGAGATTTTTCAGCATATTCGGAATCTGCTTTAACAATAATTTTTTTAAGAACATTAGCATATTTATCAAGAGTTTCTTCAAAAATCAGTTTTGGTTTTGATTGCGGTTGTTTCCAATATGTTCCGCCAATCTTCCGTCTTCCGTTACTATCCTTTTTATTTTCAATTTTTCTCAACAAACGTTGTTCCCGAATCAAATCGATATTCGGAAATTGAAATTCACGAATAGTATCAATTTGAAGGTTCACATATTTGATGATATATTCAAAGCCAAGAATATTATTTAATTTCGCAGCAATATTTTGTGTGTTTCCTGGTTTTTGAAAAAACGGGATGTCGTTATGAATTTGTTTCAATATATTTTCAAAATTGGCTGAATACCGTTTACCGTCAACAGTAATACACAAATTTGTACCATTTTGTTTTTCAATAACAATAGATTGCTCATTCGTTAAATAAATCTCAATTTTTTGAAAATTTAATCCAACAAAATAGAAAAAATTCCTTTGAGCCAGTTCATAAAGAATGCGCAAAATGGTTGTTTTACCGTAACCATTAGGACTGATAAGAACCGTCAAATCATCCGGCTTAAAATCAATGGTATAGTCAAACGTTCCAAAGAGTTTTTTGATTACCAATCGTTCTAATTTTAACATAACCTATCCATTTTACTTTTTAAAACAGTCAACTCTGAAAATATCTACCATTCCAACCTATCTCTATTTTACCTAAGATTCCAATGTTTAGCAACATCTCCTGTCGATTTACGGAGTATTGTTAGCGGAAGTTGTTGGTACGGTTGGCGGCGGAGTGGTTTCCAGAACAATAACGGCACGGCGAATCAGAATATAATTTTCGCCACGAAATTCCGTAAATTCACCGTCAATTTTCCAGTTTGTTCGGGATGGTTTTTCATCAATGGCTTTGAGAATCCGTTCAAGATTCAGGTTTTCCAGACAAACAAAGCGTTCATTATCACTTTCAGTGTACATCGTCGTTCGGTTGCCTGTTTGCCGAAAGAAAACTTTTTTGCCTTGAATGGTCGTTCCTTCCCGATTCCGTTTTTTCATAACTTTTTTTTGTTCCTGTTCTGTAACAATCGGTTTTTCCACCGCATTCGGGTCATTCGGCATTGGTTCCCGTTGCGGCCAAACCACCGAGTTGCAAAAAATAAAAACGGAAATGATAAACAATACGACAAATTTTTGTCTCAAATTAAAAGACATGATAATAGTTGATGGTTAATGGTTGATAGTTGATGGAGTAACGGTCTATTTTTTATCAATGTAATATTTTTTCACATTGATATGATGGTTAAACGTTGTTTTTTGTGTGATTCCTTGTGTCCTTTGTGTAATCTTTGTGAACTTTGCAGTTAAAAAGGAGGGACTCTCTCATCATTCAGCATTTACCGAAAGTTAACGGCGTGGGCTTGCCCCGCGTTGTTAGGCTTAACCCAACAACACGGGGTAAACCCCGTCGTTAACTATTAATTAATAGGTTGAAAATAAAAAATTGAATTATGAGAGATGCCCAGTAGGTAATATATTCAGTGAAGTTTGCAATAATCGTTTTTAAAAAATCTTATTTTCTCAACAAAAACAACCTTAGTCGCATCATCATTCCCTCGCCATCAACTTTATTACCTTATTGTTCGTTTATTTTTGACAATTTGTTGTGTTTTTTTCAAGGAACGGTTACGAATTAAAATAGTTGGGGACAATAGGGGCTAATGGGACAGAGAATTTTCGGACAATTTTATTCCCTGACGACAACAATTCGGTCAATATACACCGCTTCCACTTCATCAGCCGGGCGTTTGGGCGGGGCAAACCAAAAATTGTGTCCGGGTTTAAGAGCAATTGATCCCATATCAATCCATTGATATTCCATTCCCAATATTTTAGGAACAGTAATCGATTTGCTCGTAACTTCTTTCTTTTCCTGATAATCGTACACGCCAAGCGTCATCGCGTTTCCTTCGGTAGTTTTGGCATCGCAACGAACCGCCGCATAAAGCCGATATATTGGTTGCTCTATTGTTGTTGAAGTTTTGGAGGGTTTCAAATCAAACAAGGTGTCATCGAAATTGTAACTTGTTGCCCATTCAAAATGGTTGCCCGGCATTTTGACCGCCCGACCATTCGATGCCTTTTTGTCATCAACATGAAATGTCCATTCACCAAGTTTGTGTGTGTTCAATTCAAAACTTTGTATATCGTACCAATTATTTTTCGGCAAGTCTTTACAAAAATCCGGCGGCGCGGCGGTAGGATCGGATTTTAATTTCTGCCGCAAATTTTGTTCAAATAATTCGAATTTATCTTCCTCGCTCCATGGTTCTTTGTGGTACGTAACATTAAATTCTTTACATCGTGCAAAAAAGCCGTCAGACGCTTTTTGCGGATTTTCTAATCCGATAAACGGCGTATCAGTTAATTCCGCTTTACGGCGAAGTGTATAATATTCCTTCAACACAACAAGATCAACCGGAATTTTTTCACGCCGAAGCCGATTCCGTACCGTTTCATCTTTTGTTGTTTCGATTGCCCGATTCATCAGCGTAACCGCTTTATTTAATGTTTCAAAATCAAGCCAATCGTTGGTTGAATTTCTGTAAATACCAAGATAAACGCCTGATTTTTCCGCGCGGTCAAGAAGCAGTTTCCAATATTCTTTTAGAATCGGAGCAACATCATTTCCGTAATAACCGCTCAAAAATTCATCGAATAATTTTGTTTCATCACGAGCCGGATTCCATAACAAATGGGAAATCACCCAATTTCTCATACGTACAAAATCTCCGGCGGAACAATGGGCATCGCCTTGTTCAAACAGACCAATCGTGTGATGATCCGTGAAAAACCGAATGTTCGGAGCCAACACCCGAAGATTGGGATGCGGTAACATATACGCTGAAAAGTTCGTAACATAATCCCAAACAAAAAGGTTGTCGGCAATTTTACTCCAACCTTCGATATCTTCTCGTAACGGTTTATTCTGTTCACCTTCGCCGAGCGGTTGAACAAACGAACATTCAATTGTACAAAGCCGAATCACCACATTTTTTCGCGGTTTCACAAATTTCGGCGGTTTCCGTGTATATTGATACGCTAATGTCTCAACCCAAACATCAGGAAATTTCTTTTCAATCGCTTCGGCAACTTTATTAACGAAACGAATCAGCACTCCGGCTTGACTGCCTTCTTCATCGGCAATTTTTATACATTTTTTACATTCGCAATATCCATACCAATCGTTTTGACTTATTGAAATGAATTTAGCGTCGGGATTTTTTTGAAGAGATTCGATGGCGTTTTGGGTCAATTCCTCGCACATCGCATCATTGGTCAGACAAAGTTGAGCGTGTTCATGTTTTCGTACACCTTTGATTTCGCTGTACCAATCGGGATGTTCCGCAAAATATTTGCTCGGCGGAATTAACGGAAAAAACGAATGAACAAAATACTGAAACCGGTGATGTCCGCCATATTCCGGTGTTGTCCGAACCATGTTACCGTTACACTTCATTCGTGTTGCGAAAACACCGTCAAAAGCGTCACGGTAAAACGCTTCGCGATAAATTAATTTCGGAGCGTATTCGATATTTTGTGCGGGAATTTCCAGTGTTGGTTTTTTCGGAATAAACGATTCCGTTGAAGTCCACCAGCGAACACCGACCACCTCTTCAAGAAATGAGTTGACGGCGTAAAGTGTTCCGCGTTGCGGGTGTCCAAGCAACACAAGATTTTTACCAATCGTTTTGATCACAATTCCGTCATAAGGAATTTTCGCAACATCAATTTCCGGCAAAAACTCTTTTGCCCGTTTGGAATTTCCGACAACAATTTGCGGTTTCGCAACATCAATTTCAGATTCCGCAACAACAGCAAAGTTTGCGCCGGTTACAGTATCGAGATGCTGTTTCAGTTCTTTTGCGGCGGTATGCTCCAATGGAGTTGCTTCGGCGGGCAACACGATTGTGTAATTGGTTTTACCCTCTGTTGAAAGCGTTAATATTTCATCGGCTGGTAAAACCAACGCTGTAAAAAATGATACGATAAAAAATTCGGCAACAATAGAATGTCTCATGATTTTTGGAAAATTTAGTGCAACTGTTTAAATTTTAACCGTTCAAACGCTTTGATACACTTAAAACACAACGAACAAACATTTTGAACATTGTAAATGAAAAAAAATTAAAAACAATACAGATATAGGAATTAGGGATTAGGATGTAACCGTCTATTTTTTATCATATAGTTAACGACGGGGTTTACCCCGTGCTTTAGGGTTTAGCCTGTTGTTTTTTGGTTAAGTCGAACAACGCGGGGCAAGGTAACTGTCTATTTTAATTTTTTGTCATATTTCAGAGCAGTTTTTTACATCCCAGCGGGATGTTTCCAACCTAGCCGTTGGTTTTGCGTTGTAACGATAGGGAATCAATGTTTTTAT
>JAIROD010000817.1 GCA_031257725.1 Planctomycetaceae bacterium
TCGCCAAAATCGGATCGGTCATCGGTTCCGCATGCAAACAAGCAAAAAATCTGACAAATGTCATAAAAAAAATATTTATCCAACCAAATAAATCCGCCCTGAGCGACTGAATAGTTACATTACGAATTGATGGAGAAGATGCTCCATCTACAAATATGGAATTTAGAATACCGGCAGGAACGCCGATTATTCCAATAGGCGATAAGGCAAAAGAGCCTGATGCGCTTGAGTTTCTTTTACCGCATGGAACGCAGGCAAAAGTTTTGTTTTTTCAAGAATCATACGATCCTCATATTGTTTTGGAAGTATTGCCTAACTTTGTAAAATTGTTTGATGAATAATCTTGAATCCTTTATTTTGTATGGTACAATATAATCATACAATATCTTAAACAATTTTTTACTTATGAAAGTGAGGTTGTGATGTCTGAAAAATGGACAAAGGAAGAGATTGAAGAGGCAAGCAAAAAGTATCCTTATTTACAAAGGTATTTCGACAATGTTTATGCCAGTCCTCTAATACCTGAAAATTTAGACGCTTATCCGTTTGTGATTGCTTGTGATAAAAACACAATGTCGATTGTGGCATTAAATCCTAAACGCGGTTACATTATGTTAAAAAACGGACGTAAAACGGAACCTGAATCGCTTGAAAATTATTAGAGGATACAGGGGATACGTTACCGACAGGTGCGTGTCCCTGGGCTGATGACATGCTCAAAGAGGACATAAAGAAAGGTATTGTTAAAAAGATGAAATAATTTTTTGATTTTTAAACATTCAATACTGTCTGATATGAATGTTTATCTAACTGTTATTGTTTCAAATAAAACAATGGCAACAATTGGAGTTAATCCAAAACGCAGGTTTGTTTTGCATTTACAAGAAAATATGTGTGATAAAATATGAACAATGGAAGAATAGTACAATTTTATGATATTTCAGAATGGCAAGAAAAATCGCATTATCAAACAGGTGGTACACGAAATAAAAATATTGTTGAAAACATTGATGGCGGTTTGTATTATTTTAAAACTTCTTTAGAGCGAAGTAATAATTCATATCAGTATGAGTTTTGGTCTGAAATTATAGCATCGAGAGTAGGGGCGGAATTAGGGTTTGCTACGTTACATTATGATATTGCGTGGTACAAAGAGAAAATTGGTTGCCATTCCAAGTCAATGGTGGATGTTGATAAAAATGTACTTTCTGAAATTGTTAAATATTTATGTAGTTATGACAATGCGTATAATCCAAACTCTAAAGAATCATATTCACAATATACTTTTGGTTTCATTGAAGAGTCATTAAGAGCGCATAATCTTATAGATAAGATTCAATGTATAATAGAAACTATTATTTTTGATAGTTTAATTGGGAATGGTGATAGACATCAGGAAAATTGGGGATTTATTGTTCCTGATACATTGAAAAGTAAAGAAAAACGAGTAAATAAAAAATCAATGATAGATTATTTCAAAGTACAGCATCGAAAGACAGCAAATGATATAGGTATTGTGCATGTTCCGAAGATAGAGTTTGCCCCAATTTATGATAGTGGTAGTTGTCTTGGGCGTGAACTTTTGGATGTAAAAGTAGAACAGATGTTAAAAGACAATCAAATGCTCGATGCGTATTTATCACGTGATCGTTGTGAAGTTAGATGGGAGGGTGCAAAGATGAGTCATTTTGATTTAATAGCGAGAATAATGACAAAACAATTAAACTATAGAAAAGTCGTTACAGATAAAATAGAACAGGTTACAAATCTATTTTCCGTAGAACGTATTCAGAAAATTATTTTTGAAATTGACAAACATTTACCAGTTGATTTAAGTTGGGGTAAATTACCCAGTAACAGAAAACAATTTATGTTTCAATTAATTTCATTGCGTTTGGGCAAATTGAAAGAGTTTATAAAATGAAAACATTTGGTAACATATATTTAGCATGGCGTACTGGCAAGGGTTGTCCTCGTCATATTGTTGGTGTTATTAAGAAAAAGAAAGATGCGGAAGGTTTTGATTTTAGGTATCTTATTACGCCAGAGAGAGCGTCGCAGATTAATTTTACTCACTATTTACCCTTTTCTGATTTATCGAAAATTTATACGGAGAATATTCTTGAGATTTTTGGATTACGTCTTACAAAACCTGAAAGGGGTGATATACAAAAGTATTATGATTTTTGGGAGATTGAACCGCGATATAAAGAGGACAGTCGATATTTGTTAGCACATACACAGGGTTTACTTGCGGCTGATAATTTTGAATTTTTAGCGGATTATCACCCGACGAAAAAGTTATCATTTATAAGTGAAATTTGCGGACTTTTGCACTATCCGGTATCTCCAGAATTATTTATTGTGGATGATTTGTTACAATGGCAAAAGTCCCCGCATGAGGAGGATAGATATACCGTTAAAGTATTTAAAGGTGATGTATTTTTGGGGTACGTGAAAAGGATTCACTCTAAAGTATTTTATAAAAAAGGTGGTGAATCGCTTAAAATTCGAGTAAAGAGTATAGATAAAAATGGTATAGTAAACAGAGTTTTTATTAAAATTTATATGCAATAAAAAGCGTTAATAGATAAACAGATTTGATTGTTAAAATTTGTCTAATTTATATTTTATGGTATAGTAAAGTAATCAGACTAAAGGAGGTATTGTTATGGACAATATTATTTTACTAACAGATAGTTATAAAGTTTCTCATTGGCGGCAATATCCGCCTAAGGCAGAACATGTCTATTCGTATTTTGAATCAAGAGGCGGGAAATGGCAGGATATTGTATTTTTTAGTTTACAATATTATCTGAAACGTTATCTTGCCGGACGTGTTGTTACTCAAGATAAAATAGATGAAGCCGAACAAATATTTTCTGCTCATTTTGGAGATAAGACATTATTTAATCGTAGTGCGTGGGAATACATTTTGAAGGAACACGATGGTCGATTGCCTGTTCGGATTAAAGCGGTGCCGGAAGGAACGCCGGTTCCGTCATTTAATGTTTTAATGACAGTGGAAAACACGGATCCGGCGTGTTACTGGCTTACGAATTATCTTGAAACGCTTCTTGTTCAAGTTTGGTATGGGTCAACTGTTGCGACCCAATCGCGGGAAATCCGTCATTTGATTACAAAATATTTGAATCGTACCGGAACTTCTAATTTATCGATTGATGATCCTGTTGATACAGCGTGTGCATTTAAGTTGCATGATTTTGGATTTCGCGGAGTTTCCAGTGTTGAGAGTGCGGGGATTGGCGGAGCGGCGCATTTAATCAATTTCAAAGGAACGGACACCTTAGCCGGTTTGCTTTTTGCTCAAAAATACTACAATGAGCCGATGGCGGGATTTTCGATACCGGCTGCCGAACACTCAACGATTACGAGTTGGGGACAAGAGCATGAAGTTGATGCGTTGCGAAATATGTTATCGCAATTCCCTAATGGTACAGTGGCGGTTGTTAGCGATTCTTTTAATATTTTTGAAGCCTGTAGTGATTTATGGGGCGGTCAATTAAGGGATGAAGTTTTAATGCGTAACGGAACGCTTGTTATTCGACCGGACTCAGGTGATCCCTGTTCAAGTGCTTGTCAAAGGGCAACCGAATATTTTTGATATTCTGTCTGAAAAATTCGGATATAGTATCAATAAAAAAGGGTTCAAAATTTTGAACGATAAAATACGGGTGATTCAAGGCGATGGCGTTGATTTTGAAATGATTGATACTATTTTGTACGCATTACAACAAAAAGGTTACTCCGCAGATAATATAGCATTCGGCAGCGGAGGCGCATTGTTACAAAAGTTAAATCGGGATACGTTAAAGTTTGCTTTTAAGTGTTCGTCTGTTGTTATTGATGGTGAACGCAGAGATGTATTCAAGAATCCGACAACAGACAAAGGTAAACAATCAAAGCGGGGTTGTTTGAGATTGATTTATAAAGACAATGCTTATCATACAAAACGATTTGAAGAATCATTGGAATTGGATGATTGTTTGGTTGAAGTTTTTTGCAACGGTGAAATGTTGCATGAGTACACTTTTGATGAAATTAGAAACAACGCCAAAACCGCAACTTAAACCATTTATAAATTTTTATTATAATGGATATTTGGAACGAACAATTTATTTGTAAATATCGTCTTGATGGAACACTAAAAGAAGATGATGTTTGGCGGGATGAT
>JAIROD010000133.1 GCA_031257725.1 Planctomycetaceae bacterium
TTTTCTTGTTATTTCGTGTATTTTGTGTATTTCGTGTTAAAAAGGTTAAAACAAAATAAACAATTACAATTGAAAAACAACAAGAATTTCTCTTGCCTTGTCTCTGTCTATTTTAAACACGAACGACACGAAACACACGAAAATTATACGAAAAGGACAACAGAAATCTTTTTTGTATTTTCTTGTTATTTCGTGTATTTTGTGTTAAAAAGCTTAAAACAAAATAGACAATTACTGTTGAAGGGGTTAAGGAAAAGGTCTATTAGTAAAAATGTTTCAGCGAAACATGGGCGACCTCTTGATTAATGGACGCTTAACTTAATATCTGCGGAGGGCAACAACCCCGCTTGAGATCACACGCCCCAAAATAACAAACCCTCCCAACAACTGCTCCCTTGGGGAAAAATAAGAAGATGTTATACTGTTCTAATTATTTTTATAAATTGTCCGACTCGTATTAGATTGATACCTTGAATACTTTTTGGGCGCAAATATCGTCTTCCGAAACCACCGGAACCTTGTTTCAGTGGGCTCGAATTCAGGAAAACAGCGATTGGTTTTTACCGGTTTTGGTTGTTGTTCTTCTGTTTGCCTATTTTTTTCGGCGTTATCGAATTGACGCCGCCGAACTCAAATCATGGCAACAAATAATCTTGTTGGTGTTGCGGAGTGCATCAGTGTTCTGTTTGCTCGTGTATTACCTCCACCCGCAATGGATCTCGCTCGTCGGAAATTCCCGTGTTGCCGTGTTAATCGACTCCAGCGCCAGTATGGGCAATCACGACCTGTTGCCAATTCAGCAGGAAATTCTTGAAAACAGTGAAGAAAATAAAAACGGGGAAGAAAATAAAGATAAGGAAGAAAATAAAAGTAAAGAAGGAAATGAAGAAAATGAGGAAAATAGAAAGAATGCCCAAAATGAAAATGAAAATGGAAATGGAAATTCTGTGGGACCAACTCGTCTTGGTGCGGTTCTTGACTGGATTGAACGGAGTGAATTGTTAAACCGGCTTGCAGAAAAACACGAGGTCATTCTTTATTCCTTTGACTCAACCTTACAATCAAAGAACCACCAACCCGACCAACCCGATCCTTCAAATAATCTGAACAATCTAAAACCCAACGGTGATTCCACCGCAATCGGTGATACCTTGTTTGAGATTTTACAACGGGAACGCGGTCAACCGCTTGCGGGAATCATTTTGCTCACCGACGGCGGACAAAACACCGGACGTGAGATTGATATTCCGCTGGAAACAGCACAACGGTTAAAGATTCCGATTTATCCGATTGGCGTTGGGCGGACACGCCAACCGCTTAATTTTCGTGTCGGCAATCCCGATACACCGGATCGGGCTTTTCCGGGTGATCCGTTTTTGGTAAAAATTCCAATCGAAATGGTTGGCGGTGAAAAAGATACGGAATACTTGAAAAATAGCGGGAATGAAGAAAACGACGAAAACAGTGAAAATGAAAACGGTGAAAACGAAATCGGTGAAGACAATAGAAATAGAAATGTAAATAAAAATGAAAATGAAAGAACAACATCGCCGGCAACAACACCAACCACCTCGCCAATAACATTGCCGGTCGAACTCTGGAGTCAATCGCTGACCTTAGAAGGAGCTTCCGCAGTTCCCACAAAAATTGATGAAAAACAGATTCGGTTTTCCGGCAACGGAACAATTGAAACGGTTTTTGAAGTTCGGATTGCGGAACCGGACAAATTACGTTTTACTATTAAAATTGTTCCGCCAAACGAGGATCATTTTTCCGCTGATAATCAGCAGCAAACCGATATTGAAATTGTTGATCGGAAAGACCGTGTACTGTTGTTTGCGTCAGCACCGAGTCGGGATTATCAGTTTCTTTGTTCACAGATTTACCGTGATAAATCAATGTTGGTTGACGTTTATCTTCCTTGGGCACGTCCGGGCATTTCACAGAACGCCGATAAAATCTTGGAACAATTTCCGTCCACTCGAACCGAAATGGCGGAATACAATATTGTAGTTGCTTTTGATCCCAACTGGCGTGAACTTTCAGACGAGCAAATTGATGTTCTTGAGTTTTGGGTGGCGCGTCAAGGAGGCGGACTCATTCTTTTCGCAGGAACAATTCATCAAGCGGATACCGTAACCGGTTGGATAACGGAAATGGGATTGGATAAGATTCGGGCGTTGTATCCGGTTGAATTTTTGGCAAAACAATCCGCGTTTGATCATCGTTATCACGGTGATACTCAGGCGTGGGCGTTGAAATTCAGCCGTGCCGGCGAAGATGCGGACTTTTTAAAACCAACCGACAACCCAACAGAATCACGGGCTTTTTGGAATAAATTCCCCGGTTTTTACGGATTTTTTGCAGTTAAGGGCGTGAAGCTGACCGCAACTCTTTTAGCGGCGTCCGGTTCACCGGAAACATTGGGACGTGCGGAGAGCGGGGCGTTGATTGTCGAACAGTTTTATGGCGCGGGGCGTGTGATTTATTTTGGCAGCAGCGAGTTATGGCGATTGCGCCGGGTTGACGAAAAAGCCTATGAACAAATTGCCGCCAAAATGCTCCGTTATGTTGGGCAGGGCAGGCTGCAACGTGAATCAGACCGCGGTTCACTCGCCGCCGACAAACAACGTTATTCACTCGGTTCCATCGCCCAACTCCGTATCACCGCCAACGATGCTCAATTAAATCCCATAACATCGCCTACGGTGCCGGTGGATATTTTATCGCCGTCGGGAACTCTCCGAACGGTGGAGGGAAAACTTGATCCCAATATGCCCGGAACATTTCAAACTCTTCTTCCATTGACCGAAGAAGGAACGTGGTCGGTGCAGTTTACGATTCCGGGAACAGAAGAGCGAATAACGCGAACAGTTCAGGTTCGCATGAGCGATCTGGAACGTGAACTCCCAAACCGAAACGAACCATTACTCTTAAAGTTAGCGACCCAAAGCGGCGGAATTTATTTCCGTTCCCCCAATGAGGCGTTGCCGCCGGTTAAAGAATCACCCCTTTACGGCAATATCGATTTTTTCACGGAAACCCAGAACAATCCTTACTCCGGTCCGCCCATTACAGAACTTCTCAAAATCCGCTCTCAACGCGCTGTTCCTAACACGGTTGCCGAAGAAAAAATATTACACTGGCTTCTGCTGGGGCTTTGCTCCACGCTCATTATGGAATGGACATTACGGCGTTTAATGAAATTGCTGTAAGAAAACGGTTATTCCTCCCGCCAGTCCCCGCCGCCCCCAAACGACAAACGTTTCCATTTTGTTTTGGTTGTTAAGGGAGTTTGCCTCATCGTGTGTCATTTTGTTGTTTTGTGCTAAAATCAAACCGCCGTTCTCAACCCCGATAGACAGTCTCTATTCGGTATGAACATTTTACGCATTTATTCAGTGGAGTTTTCAATCGTTGTTTTAACCCAACTTTATTTCCAATTAACCCGAACAACATATAACTGTCTATTTTGTTTTGATTTTTTGTAATATTTCAGTGGAATATTCCTGATTATTCTGATTTAGGGGAGAGTGGATAGTCCCCCTACAAACCTTATTTTCACCTTATTTTCTTAACAAAACAACCTTAGTAGCAAGAGTCCTACCAGAAACCTAACCTTATTACCTTATTGTTCCTTTTTTTAATAAGGTAATAAGGTTTGTTTGATGTGGGAACAATTGCTACTAAGGTTGTTTTGTTTGAAAATAAGGTAAAAATAAGGTTTGTTAAAGCAATCCAATACCTTTGCGAAAATTCCACTGAAATATTACAATTTTTTAAACACGAAATTTCACGAAAAGGATTTTTATGTAATTTTTAGTGTATTTCGTGTTTAAAATAGACAGTTACTTCTGTATCTATTCACTCGATTGGAGGTTTTACATTTTGCGATTGATTTATTACAACTAAACAACCCCTGAAGGGGTTGAGTTTAGGGGCGGTACTTTGCCGCCGGTTCGGTATTTACTGAAACTGGCGGCGGTTATTCACATAAAACGCCTACGGCGTTAAATTAAACCAATGCGTAACATGAGCTGA
>JAIROD010000134.1 GCA_031257725.1 Planctomycetaceae bacterium
GCCGAAAGGTTGCGTTGCCGATAGGCAACAGTGAATCAGATTCGATTGGGCAATTTGTGTTTCTGACTGGTTTGGAAACTGATTGCCGACGGGAAACAGGGGCAAGTCGGCTATCGCCGTATTAATAAAAACCTTTCGGCGAAAGGTTGCCTACCTGTTGAATCAAACAAAAACAACCAATATCATGCCGTTTACAGTATAATAGACATTTTCGCTAACTGAATGTCTATTAACGATTACTATCAACAATTAACTAAAAGTGCTGCCCTTTCAGGGCGTTGATGGCGTGTTACCGTTACCCGCCGCGTTGCGGCGGGCTAGCCTATGTTGCCCTTTCAGGGCGGAATATTACCGATTTTACGCCAATAGTATCATTTACGTCAATTTAATTGCGACAATAAAATAGACGGTTACCCAATTCACTGAATAGTTACCATAAATTTATAATTTGTAATTATCATTTTAACCAAACCTTATTTTCAACCTGATTTTCATAACAAAAACCATTTAACAAAAAACCTGCGCATGAGCCATCAAAAAATACGCTCAATTCATCACGAAGATGCCCAACGTGTAAACGATATTCGGACTAACCACGCAAACGGAATAATAGTTATTGTCAGCAGAACGATTTTTAACCATTGCAGCATAGAAAGCGATTCTGTACGAAAAATATGACCAATACCCCCATAGCCGCTCACTTGAACCATACCAATCTGTACAAAAATAATCAACCCGATAATCAAAAGGAAAAGCCGATTCTTCAACAAAAGAGAAAACGGCGATTCGTCATACCGCAATGATCGGCAATTAAAAATATTCCAAAATTGAAACATAACAAAGGTTGTAAAAAATACGGTTAACGCCTGAATATTTTCCGGTTCGCGCGGATCAGCGTTAAATTGAAATATTTTGCCGTTTTCGAGAAATAAACCGTAACAGAGTACAATTCCCAAAATCACGACCTGATAAACGCTGCAAAATAAAATCGTCATTCCCATTGACGGCGTAACAATAGACGCTTCACGTTTGATCGGTTTTTGTTTCATGGAACGTTCACGCGGCGGATCCGTACTGAGTGCAAGAGCGGCAAAAGTATCCATGATAATATTGATCCAAAGAAGTTGCGGAACTGTCAACGGCAACGGAACTCCAATCAAGGGTCCTAATAACGCACAAGTTAACGCAACAACATTAACCGAAAGTTGAAATTGTAAAAACTTCTGGATATTTTGGTACAGAGTGCGTCCCCACCATATTCCTGTTACAATACTTTTGAAATTATCGTCCATTAACACAATATCGCTTGCTTCTTTAGCGACTTCCGTACCGGCAATACCCATTGAAATTCCGACATCGGCGAATTTCAACGCCGGAGCGTCGTTTGTACCGTCTCCGGTCATCGCCACCACGTCGCCTTGCCGGTGCATCGCCTTAACCAACCGCAATTTATCCATCGGTGTTGAACGCGTCAACACCCGAAGATGTGGAATCACTTCAACAAGTTTTTCGTCACTTATTTGCGACAATTCTTCTGAAGTGAGAACAACTTCGCCATGTTTTATTCCTGTTTCAAAATCATTTTTAAAATCGCCGGAATTAAATGTTTCAGATAAAATTCCTGCTTGTTTGGCAATAGCGACAGCGGTTGGTTTGGCATCACCGGTAATCATTTTCACATGAACGCCGGCATCACGGCATACCGTAACAGCGTGCGGAACTTCGGGACGAATCGGATCGGTAATACCAATCAACGCATAAAGTGTATTATCACGATAATCGGTAAAATGTTCCGCGTTCTCTTCTTTGAAACTGTCCGGTACATTGGGGGAAACATTTTTTTGTACGATTTCCGATAATTGAAAATCGTACTCTTTTACGGTAAAAGCGATTACTCGTAACGCCTGATTTTGTGCTTGAGTCAAGGCGGACTGAATGACCGGCAAATAGGATTCTATCGGTTCGCGTTGACCGTTTGCCATGACGTGTGAACAGGAATTTAATAATCGTTCCGGCGCGCCTTTGGCATAGATCAATCGTTTATTGTTTCGTTCAACCGCGACAAGGGACATTTTTCGTGCGGAATTATGACTTAATTCCCATACCCGCAGGTCTTTGTTACGATGTTCACGGTAATCAATTCCCGTTTCGTGTAACAACCGGAGTAACGCACACTCGGTTGGATTACCGATTCCTTCAACCTTACCATGTTGAATATTGAGCGATGCTTCACTGTTTGCCGAAATTAAATTGATGAGTGTTTCCCATTCAGGCAATTTTTTATCGGAGAGATTTTTAATTGTTTCATCATTATCAAATTCTTTTAATCCGGCAAAAATCCATGTTACCGTCATTTGATTTTGCGTTAATGTTCCGGTTTTATCGGAACAAATAACAGTTGCCGAACCGATGGTTTCCGAAGCCACCAATTTTCGAATCAGGCAGTTTTCTTTTGTCATTTTCATCATATTCAACGCCAGTGAAACGGTAACCATCATCGGCAATCCTTCCGGTACGGCAACAACAATAACCGTTATAGCAACAACAAAACACGTTAAAAGTCCGCGTAATAACACGAAAATATTATCGTTACTGTTCCAATTCCAAAAGGTAAAAAACGCCATCACAACAAAAATTAAAACCGCACACGTCATTCCGACGATGCTGATTTGTTTTGCCAAAACCGCTAATTTTTGTGTCAAGGGCGTTTCATTTTCCGACTCCGTGTTACCAAGATTCGCCGCAATCTGACCGAGCCGCGTTTGGTCGCCCACTTTGGTAACGATAAACTGACCATGACCGTCGGAAATCATTGTTCCGCGATAGACGAGCGATTCATCATTTTCAATCGAATCATTTTCAATCGAATCAATTTTAGTCGAATCACTTTCAATCGAGTCCGTCGTTAATGTTTCAAAATTAACGGCATGTTTTTCAACGGGAACGGATTCGCCGGTCATAACGGACTGATCGATAAGCAACCCCAATGCGTCCAACACAACGCCGTCGGCAGGAACTTTATCACCGAGATCAAGATGTACAATATCTCCGACCACAAGATCATTGATTGAAATTTCAGTCATTTGACCGTTGCGCAAAACTTTGACATGAATATCATCTTTAACTTTATTGAGCAGATCAAATTCTCGTGCGCTTTTTAATTCGCTAAAGAATCCGGCGAGTGTTGCGAAGGCAACGGCAAGAAAAATACCGATAGAATCGATAAAACTTGCGTCTCCATGTTGGAGAACGAATTTTTCTATCAGTGTCATGAGTATGGAAACAACAGCAGCGGCGAGAAGAATTCGAATCGTCGGGTCTTCAAATTTTTCCAGCAGTTGCGACAACCATGAATCACGCGGCGGCGGTGTGAGCGTGTTTTGTCCATATTTTTCTGCGGATTGACGAACTTGTTCCGTGTTCAATCCGTTTTGTACGTTAATAACGAGATCGTTAAGAGTAATTGTTGTTTTGTTCATAATAATTATAGGGTTGTTAATGTGTAAGGGTAAATGTCTATTTTAAACGCGAAAGGTCGCGAAAAAAAATAATATTCACACCGTTTGTAATATTTCAGTCGAATTGGCGAAAACATATTGTTATTGTTTCAACCTTATTTTCTAACAAAACAACCTTAGTAGCAAGTGAAATAATAGAAACTAACCTTATTACCTTATTACTTTATTGTTCTTCTTTATTTAATAAGGTAATAAGGTTGGTTTTTTGATGATTTTGTGCTACTAAGGTTTTTTATTAAATGGTTTTGTTAGGAA
>JAIROD010000158.1 GCA_031257725.1 Planctomycetaceae bacterium
AACCTTATTTTCACCTTATTTTCTTAACAAAACGATTAGACAAAAAAACTTAGTAGCAAGAGTCCTACCAGAAACCTAACCTTATTACCTTATTGTTCCTTTTTTTAATAAGGTAATAAGGTTGATTGTAGGGAGTCCTTTGGGCTACTAAGGTTGTTTTGTTTGAAAAATAAGGTGAAAATAAGGTTTTGTATAAACTTGCTTTGAAAATTCCACTGATATATTACGTTTTTTCCCTATTTCCTATTCTTTGACTTTTTCTTGCCCCCTAGACCTATCATGCTTTTCGACTAAACTATATTAAGTTGAATTTAAACCGTCCCCCAATATCAAAATCCGATATTTTACCGGAACGAACAAAATGAACGATCAGTCTTTGAAAACCGATTCGCCCGACACAATTAAAGAAGTTCTCGGATATCTGAACTTTTCATCAGGGAATAGAGATACACGCTTTTTTCAATCTCTGAATGATCTTTATGCCAAACTGGCGCAATCGGATTGCCGATCCGTTTCCAGCTCCAAAAAAAATATTCCCAATCACCCCCAATCGGAACATCCCAAATATTCGGAACCTTCCGAACAGAATGAAAATACTTCTTTTTTGGCGTTGCGTGTGATTGAGTACCTGGAACAGGAATTGTTCCGGTTGTCGCAGGAATCGGAAGCGTTTCGTGTTGAAGATCAGGCAGGTCTGATTTTACGGTTGATGCGGGAACATTTGCTGCCCGCCTATCGTGACTATCATTTCGACCTCTTATTTCACCAAACAAACGAACATCTTTTCAATTCGTTTTTTCTTGCTAAAGCATTCGAAGCCGTTTTGCGTCAGGGAAGTCCTTGGACAGAAACGGATCGGATTGTTCGTGATACTATTTCCGACTTGAACGATTACATCGGTTATCGCCCCGTTCCCGTTCTCGAAGGTGAAGAAAAACACCAACCTTATGAAAAAGAATGGATTGCACCGATTCCGCTTTACATTGACGGCATCGGAACGGCTTTCGGAAAATACCAGGCAATTGTCAATCAGGCGTTGGAAATTTTACGCGGAACAGATCCGCAAATTTTGTATGAAGCCTGTTTTGATGTGAATAAACTTCAGGAACTTGTTCTCGATTCCCGCGCCTACGATTTCGACCATCCGGTAAATCGGAAACCCAATTATCATTTTGGAATTTGGGATCTCAATTTCATTGACAAAGATGGATATTACCGCCGTTTTGTCGTTCATCAGGTTACCGTAGATGGAATTTTACGCCGAATCGAAAACGCCTACACCGGAGAATCCGAAGCCGCAACCGTTCCCGCTGACGAACTCCTTTATGAAGCAGGAGCGGTTTTAGCCGGAACAATGTTAATGGGTTCCGGCGTTTGCGGCGATACGCCTCATACTTACGATTCGGAAACCTCATTGACTGACCTGATGCCGATTATTGCCGGATATCGTGATCGGTTTTACGAACAGTTGGCTGAAAAAATTCCCGATAAAATGAAACCGCGCATTCAATCGGAACGACAGAAACTTTTTCAACCGTTTGGCGGTTGCCGGCAGGATTTGAACCGGCAACTGGCGAAACGCCGTGCCGACCAACTCCAACGAATGCACTTAGCCCGAATTTTTGCCCGAATGGGATATTCCGAAGCCGCCCGACATCAAACGGAAATTATTTCGGTTGCCTCCGCCCGAATGTTAACTCAAATTGATTGTCTGATTACGGAAGCCCATTTACGAATTGATCACGGAAAATTGGAAGAAGCATCGGAAAATCTACCGAAAATCGAAGAACTCATTCGACGCGGAATCAATTGCGGGGCAATCGTTGATCCATGGACAATTCTCGGTTTTGGTGCAGCATTCAGCCTGTTTCATACGGTTGAAAACTCCATTCACGATCATCGTGTGGACGATTTGATCGATCTGATGGAAGAAATTTTCGACCTTTACAGTCGGCTTCAAAAAGAAGCGGCAGCAGCGGGAAACGGTGATTTACAAGCGGATCTTTCGGATAAAATGAGTGATCTTGCCGGTTGGTGGGATCAATACGGCAGTACGGAAGTTTCCGGTTTGGAAAGTTTTTCCGGTTTGGAAGCGTGGGAATCTGCCGCGATGGTTTCCACCGCATTGGCGGTGTGGTACAAAGCCGGAACTGCGGCAGGCGACATCGCGTTTTGGAACCGGCACGTTGACCGGTTTAAATCAACCAAAGCCTATGTTTTACTGGCTGAAGCCTTACTCGATCAGCAAGACCCTGTTGCATCGATGGCGTTGATGATGCATTGGCTGAGCCATTCGGAAAAAATTCCGTTGACCGAAAGCGATTATACCTTTCACTCCATTGCATTGCGTTGGATGGAGCAACTCTGGAAATTGCCGAACAACAAAGAGGAAAATGAAAATAATAATAAAAATATTAAAAATAAAAATAATGAAAAAACAAACCCAAACACGGATTCAACGTCAAACGCGGGTGTGTTGCATCCTTCCAAAAAGGAAACGCGGGTGTTATCGCCGTTGGAACGTTGGACGCACACGAAAAAGTTTTTTGATTTTACGGAGGCAAACGCCGACTATTACTGGCAAGTTCCTGATATTGAGTTGAGCGATGACCTGTTTGAGAATGGGGATGGGCGTGGTCGGAAATCACGGAAACCGCGAAAGAAAAAGCCGCGTGATCCGATGTTGGAAGATTCTCTTGACGATATTGACGACGATGATATTTTCTCAGAAATTGACGAGTTATTTCCGCCGAGTGATGAACCTTACCATCCGAAAGACTCTATTTACGGCGCGGCTTATGAAAATGTTACGTATCAGGACACGACGGACGACGGTATTGACGATTCCTTGATGGATGCGCCGAATCCGCCCGGTTTCAACGACGATGACGATTTTGAAATTGTTGCCGAAACCGAACGAATCAGCGACCGGCTGACGTTCATCGTTACAATGTCGAAACTTTGGAAGCATGTTACTGAAAAAATTGCCGGACTGAAACCGGAAGAGCTGGATGTTGTATCGCGTCAGGATATGGTGCAGTACTTAGATTCATGGCTTTCGCAAATTGTTACGTACTGTAACGGTTTGGATGAATTACTCCGCAAGGTGTCGGCGTACAAGGTTCCTCCGCCGCGCGGAACAGCGGATTCTCTTTTGGAATATGACCGGCATCGCGGAACCAAAGAGATTTTACTTGACCGGATTATTTGGACTCATGTTGAAGTTTGCGATGCCAAAATGATTTTGGAATCCTATCTTGGTTCGCAGCATTGGCGTAATGTATCGGAGGCGTGGCAGAAAGCAGTTCTTGATGTGAACTATGCGGTGTTTCGCAATGATATTAAAACGGTACGGAAACTTTGGAAGCCGATGCTTCGGATTTTGTCGCATGAAACGATTTTATATGTTCCGACATCGCGCGGCGGTGCGGCGTGGAATATTGTACGTTGCCGTTGTATTCAGCAGGCGATTATGCGGTTGTTGGAATACGCGCCGCGTCTGGGACTTCTGGCGGAATCGTTTCAAATACTTGAAACAATTCAGGAAATGGAAGAGATGAATACGATTAGTCCCGGAGCGATTACGGAATTTGACCGGCTTGTTGAAACGGTAACACGGGCAATTACGAAATGTGTTGCGATTTCATCGAAAAAATGGACGTTTAAGTCCTCCGGCGGTTCGGCAGCGGGTTCTCCTGATGTTGCTTTAGTGGAATATATGGAGCAGATTATTGAGCAAATTCTTTCGAGTTGGCTTTCCCACAGCCGTCAAATCCGTATTTCACCAATTGAATCAATTGTTGACCGAACCTATTGGGATGAAATCAAGCGGTTTATTCAACGTTACGGTCATGATATTTTTACGCAACAAAATATGGGTTTTGGCAATCTTCGGGCGATGCTTCATCAAGGGGTGGGCAACTATCTCCGTTCACTCCAGAAGATTAAACGTGATGAAGGCGAAGTCGAAATGGCGGCGAAATTGCTCGAAGACATTGAGAATAACCATATTGATTGGGAAACGGCGGTATCACGGTTGGAGATTATTTTCGAGTCGATTGCTGAAAATTATTCGGAATATGTTGATTATAATAGTACAACAACTCATTCGGATCATGGGGAAAAACTTTATATGTTATTGGACATGCTTCGGGTTCAGATTGGTTATGAGCGTATTTCGTGGAATCTCAAACCGGTGTATTGGGTTCATGATGCGATGATTCGTGCGGGGTGTGATGAAGCGGCGTTGCTGTGGGAACGGGCAGTCGCACGGCGAAGCGTTAACGCCGCCGAAGAACATTTGCGGAGTTATACACGGTTGAGTGAAAAATATGGAATGTGGTTACCGAGTGTCCATGAACGGCTTCAAGAACGTTTTGTGAGACCATTACAGATTGATCGGATGTGCGGACTTGTTCCGAAGGCGGTGAAACAGATACGTGAAGACAATACAAAAACAACTGCTTTTGACGAATTACACGAACAGATTGAAAACTTTGCCAAAGAACCAATGGGAGTTGGATTTGAGATGCCGGAGTGGTTGACGGCGTTACAGGATGAAGTGATGTCAACACGCATTGATGCTGCCAATGATGAAGAAGAAGAAAAAGACAAAGAAGTTTTCAGTTCCACTCCGCATTTTGAGCAAGTATGTATTACCCGCCCGCAACTCGAAAAAATACTCGAAACATTAAATAAAAAAGAAAGATTTTGATTTAGTGAATATACCGCAAACGGCATGATATTGGTTGTTTTGTAATATTTCAGTGGAATTTGCAAAGCAAGTTTATACAAACCTTATTTCCACCTTATTTTCTTAACCATTATTTAAAACAACCTTAGTAGCATGAACATAATAAAAAACCAACCTTAT
>JAIROD010000030.1 GCA_031257725.1 Planctomycetaceae bacterium
ATTTTCTGCCCATTTGTTAACGACGGGGTTTACCCCGTGTTTTAGGGTTAAGTTGAACAACGCGGGGCAAGCCCACGCCGTTAACTTTCGGTAAATGCTGAATTATTAGAGGTTCCCAAAAGATATAAAAAGACTGCATCTATAAAACCGAATTTTAAAGTGTGATGAGTATAACAAAAAACGCAACGCATTCCTACGTAGAAACGCAATATATTCCTATGTAGAGTAGAAACGCAATGTATTGCGTCTTTACAAAATCGAATTTTAAATTAGAGTTGAGTTTAGGAAAACGAAGAGGAGATATTATGAATCGTGTTTTAATTATTGGCGCAGGCGGAGTTGGACGAGTTGTTGCGTTCAAGTGTGCCCAGCATCGTGACGTTTTTCAACATATTACGTTGGCAAGCCGAACCCGATCGAAATGTGATGCCGTCGTTCAGGATATTCACGCTCACGGTTGGCAAGAGGAAATTCGTACCGAAGCGGCGGATGCCGATAAAGTTCCCGAACTTGTTGCGCTTATTAACGATGTGAGACCGAATTTGGTGATTCATGTTGCTTTGCCGTATCAAGACCTCACTATCATGGACGCCTGCCTCGAAACCGGCGTTCATTATCTTGATACCGCTAATTATGAACATCCTGATACGGCAAAATTTTGTTATGCTCCTCAATGGGCTTATCATGAACGTTTTGAAAAGGCTGGACTTTTGGCGTTACTTGGCAGCGGATTTGATCCCGGCATGACCAATGTTTACACTGCTTACGCCAAAAAACATCATTTCGACCAAATGGAAACGGTTGATATTATCGATTGCAACGCCGGTGATCACGGCTATCCGTTTGCAACAAATTTTAATCCGGAAATTAATATCCGTGAAGTTTCCGCGAAAGGACGGTTTTTTGAAAACGGAACCTGGCATGAGACCGAACCGCTTGCAGTTAAGAAAACATTCGATTTTCCGGACGGTATTGGACTAAAAGACATCTATCTACTTTATCATGAGGAGATGGAATCATTAACAAGACATTTTCCTGAAGTTAGGCGAATGCGATTCTGGATGACATTTGGACAATCGTATTTAACTCACCTAAAAGTTTTGGAAAATGTTGGAATGACACGGATTGACCCGGTAATGTATGAAGGTCGGGAAATTATTCCGCTCCGATTTCTAAAAGCGTTGCTTCCTGATCCTGCATCGTTGGGGGCAAGAACAAGGGGCAAAACCTGTATTGGTTGTTGGATTACCGGTGAACAGCATGGGCAATCGCAAAACTATTACATTTACAACATCTGTGTTCACGAAGAATGTTTCACCGAAACCGGAGCCCAAGCGATTAGTTACACAACAGCGGTTCCGGCGGTGTTGGGAGCCAAAATGATTCTTTCCGGTCAATGGAGTGGTTCCGGTGTTTTTAACATGGAACAATTCGATCCCGATCCTTTCATGAATGAAATTGGAGATTGGGGATTGCCCTGGACGGAAACATTTCCTGTAACAAATGAAATTCTGTAATTGAACACTGAATCCAAAAAATAGTAACGATTAGAGTTATCGTGTGTTCATGGTAACTGTCTATACTGTAAACGGGTAGAAAAGGGTTGTTTTAGGAACGCAGTCGTCCCAACTGCATAGAACGACGGAACGTTATTTTATTGTTGCGGGCGAGACGCCCGCGTTCCTAGAAAAGACCCTTTTGTTGCCGTTTATAGTATATTTTAATTTTTTGTAATATTTCAGTGCAGTTTTTGTAACTATTCAGTTGTGGTAGGCAACCGACCGCCGGGCGGTTGCGTCGGTGTACTCGCCGACTTGTCCCTGTTGACGGCTGAAAATTAAAGACCAACAGCGTACAACACCATAACAAACCAACCGGCGCAACCTTTCGGCGAAAAGTTTTCACTCACGGTTGCCTACCTTCCTCGACTGAATAGTTACAAAATTTTTGGGTTCGTTGTGGAAAAGTTGCAGGATAGTGCAAAGAACCGACTCCGTAACCTATTTTATAATAAGGAATTACAACACAATTGAAATGAAAGACTCGTATTTTGCTGTCGGCAAAATTTTTTCAAAAAAATTTTTTCTACTCAATCCGCAATACCTGTCCAAAGAGGGAAAACCTGTTAGTAACTGGGCGATATACTCTATCCTACCGTAAAATGTTGATTTTTGGGGGAGAAAAGCAATATTTGGAGGCGGGGTAGAGTATAGATGGGACTTAAAAGTATTGTTTTAAACCGTCGGATAACAATTATATTGGGGGGAGTTGATTCGAGATTCAAAATTCCTTACAATTTATCCATAATGGATTTGTCGAATTTCACTATCTCAAAAACAGTTATGCCCCAAAGTAATCTCAAAAATATCACGGACAATTCCGACAAGCAACCACTGTCCATTTTGAAAACGGTAGTGATTTGTGTTGGTGTTATTCTGTTTTGCCTTCTTAATGTTGTGGTTTTGCTGAACGCTGAATCGTTGATTCCCGATGAACGGACACAACGTTTACTTTGGTTCGGTTTGAAACCGGAATTTTGGGCGAATTGGTATTCACTGACTCTTTGGATTCTCGCTACGGGATTTGTCCTATCAACCATCCTCCGGTTGTCCCTTATTCAAAAACAACTTAATTTACTGACACAAATATCTTTTCCGCAACCTATTTTGTTTATTCGATGGTCGGAATATTTGAATCAATATCCATTGGAACGGCGTTTTTTATTGTTTCTCCAAATGGGCAAACATTTATTTTTGTCTTGTATTCGTCCCCGAAATATTCCGACATTGGTTTTATGTTTATTTATTTTGATTTCATGCCGAATCATTTTAGTTAATGCTTCATGGGGAGATGTTCTTCTAAAGTTTGCCTATCGATATATCATTTTTATTCCCAAAATTCCGTATTGGATTGTTCAGGAATTCTATACCGCCCCATTGACCAATCTCATTGTTACGGGCATCATTTCATGGAAATTGGTTTTGACCGCTATCCTTGTTTTCCTTGCTATTGTTGGTTGTATTCGGTATGGTCAAAAAATTAAACGTTCTTCCCGCCGAAAAGAACAAATGGAGTTATTAGCCCGTTATTCCATTGCCGCCATCGTTTTTGTTGTCACGTTTTGTTTTGCCCACTATCTACTATTTCTAATTCAAACGATATTTCATATTATCTGCCTGCCGTTTGCTTATTTGGATAAACAATGTCATGGAATACGTTTTGCTCTTTTTCATTTTTATGACGAATATACCGTTATTCCGTTCTATCTTTTTTTGAATGAAGGTATTTTGTCGCGAAAATTAGCTGTATCTCTTATTTGTCACATCATTATTCTCTGCGGAACCTACTTTTATTTTCGTCATCTATTTTATTCACCGGATCGTTGGAAAAAACTTTATAAGACGTTGCGTATCCTAATTTTGCCGCTTCTTATTTTTTATTTCATTTTTCATCAGATGATCAATAGTATTTTGTCTCAACTATACAACGGGTTGTTTCAAATTTATTATCAAATTGTCCGAATACCGTCCAATGTTTGGGATTGTGTTTATTTTGCGCCATGTTATTTCCTTTATTACAGCGTTGCGACATGGAAACTTTTTGTTGCGCCGATTATTCTTTTTGTTTTTTTTGTTGGACTCTACCTGAATCCTTTTCGGCGGTACTTTAAGACAATTCCGTTTTCACCGACACTTTTTTACGTAACATTTTGGACTATTCTTTTTTGCAGTTGTTTTTTCATTTTGATTTGGAAAACTATTTTATTTGTTCTTTTTCTTTCAATCATTTACTATATTGTTCAATGCGGTGTTCCATTACCCAAAATAAAAATAACACTATCGCCGAAATTTAAAAGGATATTGTATCATTTGTTTATCTGTTTTCTTACACTATTTGATATTGCTACAATTAGTTGGGATATTTTTATTTCGTTCCGATATTACCGTGAACTTTATTTGTTTTTCTTTTATAAACCGGTATTGGCTTTCTTTTTGACGGGTCAAGTTTCTTGGTTACTTATCGTTCCATCTGTTATGTTTTTTGGGGTCTTGTTTGCATTCGTCAATGTTTTCTTGTTGAAGCGTCCATTGAAATTAAAAATAAAAGCGTCTATTCCGCAAATTGTTTTCTTTGTAAGTATTATGGTAATTATAATTTTACTCGATACGATATGTTTTATTTACGCATTTATTCCAGATACAAAAATCCAATGGCTGGATATTCGGTTTTTACCTTGTTGGGCGTTATTGATACCATTATCATTGATAACACTTTCCCTTTCAGGATTGCGGTTGTTGCATTCTAAAAAAACGATTATTTTACCGTTGATTGTTGTAATGATTCTTTGTATTTCCAATACAACCATTGCCGCCGAGAAACAGATTATCTTGATTGAACCGGCAAAATTTGTTTCGTCACGCGATGTTCGTTTGACCGCGAATAACGAATCACGTCAATCCGGCGGCGGTTATGTTGCGGAGCCCAAAATAGTCGATTGCTTTGCGGCAATGGAGTACAACTATACCGGCGGTCGTTTCAAAAACCAGCCGATTCGTTTTCGATTGCGGATGCCAGGTAAAATTAAACCGAACAAAAAATACCCGCTGATCATTTGGTTTCACGGTCAGGGCGAGAGCAGTAACGATAATACTCGGCAACTTTCGCATCTTCAAAAAACGATGGAATTTTTCGCCGGTTCCAACCAACGTGACTTTTTCATGCTGGCAACACAATGTCCCCAAGACAACAATCGCTGGGAACATTCTCTTGCCAAAGATGATGATAAAGGCGATGCCCCGCTTACGATCACCGGTGAAATTATTGAAGCAATTATTCAAGAATTTCCCATTGACGTGAACCGGATAAGTGTTACAGGTGTATCGTCTGGCGGCAGTGCTGCATGGGAATTTGTACGTCAACATCCGCGCCGTTTTGCGGCGTTGGCTCCCGCTTCCGGTCGTCCGCCGGAAGAAGCCGCACCGGAACCATTTTTAGGTACGGTAATATGGGCATTTAATAATCGCGGCGACAGCGGGACACCATTTGACAAAACAGAGCAACTAATTGAAGTGATCAATGCCAACGGCGGAAATGCCTATTTGACGCTTTATGAAGTTTCCGGTCATGATGCATGGACTGCGATGTTGCGTGACGAAAAAATTATCGGTTGGTTGATTTTACAAAGTCTTGCCGATCCGGGACCGCCGCAAGGAATCATTTGTCGTCCGCTCTCAAAAATGAAACAATTTTTGATGTTCGGATTGCCGGTTTTGATTATCATTTCATGTATTGTATTGTCCTTGCTGTATCGAAATCATGAGGAGCATTGATGAAAATATTTATTCGTTTTTTATTGATTATAATTTTAATTATTTCGCTTGGTATTCTTGGTTACCGTGCCGTTTACGATTTCAATCTCATCCGTAACGGCGACACGTTTATAGTACAAAAATCAACGCCGGACGGTTACGATTTTTTGTTGCGGATTCCGCGCGGTTACAATGATTATTCCGGTAAACAACCGCTTTTGATTTATCTGCACGGAGCCGGAGAATCCGGTAAGGATATTAATACTTTAAAAAACAAAGACCCGTATTTTTTCTCTCAAAAAACATTGAAGAATCAGGAAACCGCCTGTTTTCCTTTTATTTGTGTAACTCCTGTTTGTGATACGAAACGATGGGAACCTTATCGGGTGATTACAATGCTCGATCAGGTCTTATCGGAAACAAAATACCGTTTTCAGATTGATCAATCACGGATTTATCTGACTGGTTACAGTATGGGCGGTTTTGGAACGTTTGAAACGGCAATGGAATATTCGGAACGTTTTGCAGCGATTGTTCCTGTTGCCGGAGGCGGTGAACCGGATCGGGCAATAAAGTTACGACATCTTGCAACATGGGTGTTTCATGGTGATAATGATCAAACGGTTCCGCTTCCCAGTTCTGAGCTTGTCGTAAAAACAATGCAAAAACTTAATCATTCTAATGTTCGTCTGACAATAATCAAAGACGGCGGACATGGTATTGCCGAAAATGTTTATTCACGTTCCGAATTATATTCATGGTTACTGCGACAAAAATTATTCGACGACCGCACGAGAAGCAACTCTGGCGATTTCATCAATAGTCGTCCGTCCCGATAAAACTTTACCGATACCGTCATCGCGTAAAAGTTGCATACCAAGTTTTGATGCCTCTTCACGAATTGTTGTTGCGTTTGCCCGATCTTGAATCAATTTACGAATGGAAGGTTCAACCGTTAAAAGTTCAAAAAGTCCGATTCGTTCATGATAACCGCTTTGTCGGCAAAATTCACAGCCCGTTCCTTTTTTGTACGTTCCCGATGTATCAATAGGAAGTCCGATTCGTAACAATTCATCACCCGGTTCGTAAAGAACAGAACATTGCGGACAATTCTTTCGGACTAAACGTTGCGCTAATACGGCAATCAAAGAACTGGCAACAAGATAAGGTTCAATCCCAAGATCAAGAAGCCGCGTAATTGCTCCGGCGGCATCGTTAGTATGCAAGGTTGAAAAAACCATGTGACCTGTCAAGGCGGCTTGAATTGCCATAATCGCGGTTTCCTGATCTCGAATTTCTCCAACCATAATAATATCAGGGTCTTGACGTAAAATGTTACGTAATCCGCGTGCAAAAGTCAAACCTTTCTTTTCGTTAATTTGTGTTTGACTAATTCCTTCGAGTTGATATTCGATGGGGTCTTCCAACGTGAGTGCATTGCGGTCAACAGTATTGATTGCCTGAAGTGCGGCATAAAGTGTGGTGCTTTTACCGGAACCGGTTGGACCCGTTACGAGAATGAGACCATGTTCCAGATGAACCAATTCACGGAATTTTTGTAAATTCTCTTTGTCCATGCCGAGTTGATCAAGCGTGTATAATCGTGCGCTTTTATCGAGAAGCCGTAATACGACACGTTCACCATGACTTGACGGAAGTGAAGCAATCCGTAAATCAATGAGCCGATCTCCCATCTGGACAGTGGCGCGACCGTCTTGAGGAAGCCGTTTTTCCGCAATATTCATGCGGCCAATAATTTTGATACGGCTTACTACTTCGTCCTGAAGTTTTTTAGGTAACCGAAATGTATCAAAAAGTACGCCGTCAATCCGAAATCGTACAACAAGTTCTTCTTCGGAGGGTTGAATATGAATATCCGACGCGCGGGCTTTAACGGCATCGAAAAAAATCAGGTTCACAAGACGAATGACCGGAGCGCGTCCCTGGGTATCCAGAAGGTCTTCACGGGGGCTAATCTTCTCAATATCCGCAAGAACGGATTCTCGGTCAAGCGTTTCGACAAGGTCTTGCGTTTGACTTTCCTGTTGCTGATAAGCAGTATTTATCGCTGCAACAATATGTGATGACCGCGCAAAAATCGGTTGAACGGGACGGTTCAGAAATCGTGAAACAACATCGAGAAGCGGATACGATTCGGATTTACCAACAAGAACCGGCAAAATTTCTGTTTCATCCGCAAGTCCAAGAAGACAATGTTGACGTGCAAAACGTATTGGAATTTTCCTAATAAACACCGCCGACGGAGGACGTTCCCCAATTCCGTGCAAAAACTCCAACCCAAGCGATTCCGCAAGTATTTGAAGTTTTAAATCGGATTCGGAAAGAGGAACATCAGACATTTTACTATAACCATGCTTTATTCGATCTTTTTATATCCATATATGGCGAAGGAAAATTTTCTTCAATAAAAATTTTTTCCGGAAATGCAATTTTATTTAAATCCAAGTCAATTTGAGAACCGAAATACATATAATAATCGTAGCCAAAATGTAGATATGTTCCTTTTGAACCTCTAAAAAAACAACTGAAATTTCCTCTTAAACATGCTCTGATCAGTATATTCATATCCTGCCATGTACATTTTTTTCCTGAAATTAAACTGTCATTAAACTCTTCAGTAATACTGTAGTATTGTGTTGCAGTAAAAAAGTCTGATATCATTTTTCTTGCCGAACATTGTAGAATATTCATTGATTTTATTTTCAGGTGTAATAGTAATAGGCGGACTGTTTCACAATATACGTCTTCAACCTGAAAGTAATCTAATGTAGTAAAGATTTTACCATCATAGACTTTCCCGATATCACTGATTGCAATCCATTCTTTTTTAGTGAAAAAACCGTTTGCGTCGCGGTATTTCGGATCGTACTTGGTAATGCGAAGTTGCATTTGTTAATCTCCTATTCGGTTTATATTTCCATTTCCATCATCACTATACGTTCCTGTTCGCTTGTTAGGATTGTCAATATCCTTGGGATTATTGGCACCTTTCCATGTACCACCACAATGTCCATCTTTATCATAAGACACATATCTTGGTTCTGCACCTTTTCCTCTGTCATAAATAGTTTCGCCATGACGGCTGCGCTCATTTAGTTTTTTCCATCCGCCAGCTTTAGCCACATTCTTAGCATCAGCAGGAGAAAGACGTTTTACAATATTACAAACAACTTTCCGACATTTGTTAGCAGCTCCAGCTCCACCTGGAATAAAAGGAAATGCAGTCGCAACTACGTCCAAAGCAACACCACCACTATCGAGTCCCAAATCTTTCCAACCTTCACCTGTTGAAACAATTTTACAAATATCACAACCGACTTCAGATAGTCCAATACCGATATTAGCAATATCCCATATTGTTTCAACAACTTCCCCCATAGGGTCTTGATGAATAATCGGCGAATTATTTACATACCGATACAGATTAACATCTTCGGCGTCATAATCGATAGGGTCACGGTTTATGAAACGTCCCATTGCCGGATCATAATCGCGTCGCCGATAATGCATTATACCGGTTCTGGTATCGTAAGTTTGACCGGTAAATGTTCGATTCCATGCAAAATCGGAAGCTGTTTTCTGTGTCATATCCGGTTCATGAAATGTTGGGTTTCCAAATGCAGAATAATTGATACGTTCCTGCACAACACCCATAGGATTGGCTGTTGCAACAACATTCCAATTCGGATCAGGCAGAGAATAAAACCGTTGACCGTTTTGCTCTCGACAAACTAGATCATCGATATGACGTTGGCCCCAGACATTTGTTGTAATTTCAGTACCGGTACGTGATTCCAATTCCTGCCAATTTTCGTTGTAGTGATATTCTGTCCGTACCCCATTTGCAATAGCAGCAACACGTTGCCCCAAGCCGTTATACTCGTACTGAACAAGAACATTTCCATTTTCGTCACAAACTTTAACCGGACGATTCCAGGCATCATAGACAGTCGTCTGAGTTGTACCGGTTTTCGGTGAAGGTGCCGACGTGATATTACCATTGTTATCATGTTCAACCGGAGTACTTGAAGTGACTACCGAAGTCTGACTCACCGGAACATATCTTGTTAGAAGAAATGCATCAGCAATAGTATGTACCGTAAAAAAAGTTAAAATAATACACGAAATCCCCCAAAGGATTGGTATTAACAAAATTGACCATTTACGGGATTTTTGTTGGTGAGTACTATTGATAATTCGCTGTTTCCGTGTCTTACGTTGCCGATTCTGTTTTGATTTTGACATGATACTTGTACCTCATTTGTCTAAAACGTGAAGTGGAAAACTGGAATCCGTTCCGTCAAAAATCCATTTGGAGAGTATATTTTACTAGAAAACAGAAACGCATGGAATACATGTCAAGAGGGAGGAAAAAAAAAAATTATTCCATTACCAGTGGTCGGCTTTGCGGTAGTGTTGCTCGGATTTGTGCGGAGCGGGCATCTTGATCCGATAAATATTTCAAGTCTTTGAATTTATCGTCACGCAAAATAATTGGTTTCAAAAATACAAACAATGATGTACTCTTTTTATTATCGTTTTCGGTCGAAGCAAGATATTTGAGAATGGGTATTTTGTCCAGAAACGGTAATCCGGTTCGCCCCGATTCAATATCGCGACGATTAAGCCCGCCGACAATAACGGTATAACCATCAGGAATTGTTACAACACTGGAAACCTGATCAATATGACGCGGAGGCGGAAGATTCGCATTGGTTGCGGAAGAACCAAAATTACTGAACTCCACCGCAAACTCCAATTGGAGTTGTTCACTGTCTCCGATGTGTGGAGTTACGACAATTGTTGTTCCCGCATCTTGATTACCGCCGAGACTTGTTGATTGAACGACCTGCGACGAATTAACACTTGTATAAGGAATACTTTGTACACTTTGAAGCCGACCTTCTTCATTATCGTTAATTAAAAGACGCGGCGACGCAATAACTTTAGCGCGGGAATTACTGGACAGCGCACGAACAATCACGTCCGCAGTATCGGGATCGACCAATGTTCCATTAAAACCAAGACCGGGTAACAATGCCAATGCGCCGCTCACCGGATCAGGGGTACTTAAACCAAAAGAACTAAATCCGAACAAACGCTTGTCCCCTTTCCGGTCGCCGCCGCTGATTTCAACTCCAAGCATAAAATCATTACTTGTATCAAGAGTTACGATTTTTGCTTCGATCAATACCTGCGGACTGCGCCGGTCAAGAAATTTAATTAACGTTGCATAATGTTCCTGAATCTGCGGTTCGGCAACAACAATAATTGTATTTGTTTTCGTATCGGCGGTAATCCGAACATCGGTATCGAGTAATGCACTCAACATACTTACCGGCGCACCTTCCTGTAACGAAGTATTCGTTTGTGTTTCTGATGATGTTGATGCAGCGGTTACTGGTGTTGGTGATACGGTTCCTTCTGCCGGAACATCAGGCGTGAGTTGCGGAAGCGGCGCGTCCGGCTTTAAGGGAAATGTTACAGCTCCGCCAATATGGTTAAACGATTCCAGAGAACCGGGCAAAGTTTTTCGTAACGAATCACGGTCACGCATTGGCGGACTAAAACCGGTTCCCTGACGCAATGCTGTTAATGTTGTCATTACTTCATCGACCGTTGTATTATTCAGTTTATAGAATTGAATCGGACTTTGTTTTTGCGCCGCAGGAATATTCATACGCTTAACAATTTCCGTAATCTGCTGATGAATTTCCTTTGTCGCCGAAACAACAAGAGAATTATCGTTGCGATTGATAACAGAGCGATAAGCGATTTTTTCCTGAAGAGGATCAAGCATACTCTTCACCAAAGTATCAATATCACGGGCATCGATATATTGAAACGTGTAGAGTTCTGTCGTTTGGTTTGATGGGACATCAAGACTGTCGATTAACTGTTTCGTCATAACAATATCTTCGGCAAGTCCGGTTAGAATCAATTGATTGGTTCGCGGATCGGAGGTGATATTGATTTTGACTGCGGTTGCCGCCGTACCGCCTGCCAGACTTCGTGCTTGTAAAATTGCCGTAATCTGACGGCTCAACGCCGCAGCATCAATATTTTTAACTTCGAGAAATTCCGTTTTGATGGTCGGTTTGGGAACATCCAATGTTTTAATGAGTTCTGTTACTTTAATAACGTTGGCGGCATAGTCGGAAACAATTAACGTATTCGATTCCTTAACTGGTGTACATAAACTGCCCTGCGGAGTTAAAAACGGCTGAATCAATTGTTGTACTTGTGTTACGTCTGCATGTTCCAGTGTGAAAATCTGCATCACCGGTGTTGCCCCGCCGCGCTCTTTTAATACTTGTTGCGCATTGCCCTGCGGTGCCAATGTTCCAAGTTGCGCAACAGGAATAATTCGTTTCCAACCTTGAACATCCGCATCAACAATCGTCAATTCCTTCATCTTTAACGCACTTTGAAGTACCTGCATAAGCGAATCAACCGGAATATCTCCGGTTGTCCGAATCCGAATTTTCTTATTGGCAATCGCTTCATCAAAAAGAATTTTCAATTGTAATCGTTGCGAAATATATTCTACCAAAACTTCCAAATCCACTTCATTCGGAAAATTAAGTTGAACAAGTTCTTCATCGGCATTTTTCTGTTGCGGAATATGTTGAGGCGGAGGAAGTGGTCGAAGTACCGGTGCAGGAGCAACCGGAACTGCCGGTTGGTTCGGCGGTCTTATGGGCGGTGCAGGAACATTGAGTTGCGAAGCAGGAACAGGAGGATTTTGCGCAACAATATAATGTCTGTTTTGTTGAACCGGTTGATTGGGAACAAACTGAATTTTGGCTCCCTGTTGTACCGGCTCAAATTGAATAGGTTGATTGCCGTTTGATTGTCCGCCGTCGGTTTGTGCAGTCAGGAAAACACGCGGAGGAGTTACATTATTAGGTGCATAAAGTTGACGTTGCGGCGGAAGAGAATAAGGGTAAGGATATTGCGGATAGGAAGTTTGCGGATATTGAGCGCAAAGAGGATACGTTATTCCGCAAAATAATGAACAAATAATAAAACGAAATACAAACATCTTTCGACTCAATGAATATTATAACGTTAAAGGAGAAGGAGGTGCCAAAGTTGGTATTGAACTTGGGTATCGAGGAATATTCGGAGCCGGCGGTAAAACCGGAACAGGAATTGATGTTGGAGGCGGATTGGAAGGTATTGTTGACGGATCGGAAATAAACGAAACAGGAAGTGTCTCGTTGGATATTTTTCCGCAGGCAATCTGTTCTTTTGCCCATGAAACCCAATCGGGACGTGTATCAATAAAGATAAGTTGTTCCAATAAATCACGTGTCCGCAGGGCCGATTTATCCTGACACCAATGAACACGTGCTAAATTCCCGACTACTTCAGGATGATTCGGACATAAAATATTAGCCATTTCATAAGCATCAACCGCTTGTTCCAATTTCCCGACCCGTTCCATCACCAAACCGAGATTATTGTACGGTTCGCCGCGTTGCGGCATCACTTTCGCGGCGTATTCAAATTCCCACGCGGCAAGATAATTTTTACCTTGATCAAAATAAAGCCGTCCGAGATTATTGTGTGCGGGACCGAAATCGACATCCTTAATTAATGATTCTTTAAAATGTTTTTCCGCTTTGTCTAATTTTCCTTTTGCCAACGCTTCGAGACCATGCTGATTGTGTTTCGCAGCGGCTTCGGGATCGCGGCGAGGATTTACCGTAACAGTTTCATATTTCGGCGTAGTAACACTGTCAGCAGCACAACCGACTGCCGTCAAAATGATCAGGAGTAAAAAAATTTTGTCACGCATAGGTGTCAATGGAAACAAAGCCACGATAACAAGTGAGACAATTTCGCTAATGCGTATATTAAGGAGAATAGATAGTATTTGTCAAGACCAATTCTGCATTCCAGATTTCGGGACCGGTTTCTGATACGGTTGATCGCGGAGCGTGGAGACGTAACTCTATTGTTTCCAAATGGTTCTGTGTCGAAACCGCATGGAGAAAACGAATCAATTGTTCCATTGTTACCTCCCGAAATTCGAGATGCGACGGCTGTTCCAGAAAAGGAGTTTTTTCAAATCGTTTGGCAGAACGTGGTTCAATCCGCACCAATTTTCCGGCTGGAATCTCTGCCTGAACCATCGCAGATTCTACAGATTGCGCAATTTGCGCAGTTGAACTCATGTTGCCGGAAATCAATTCCGGCTTCTTTTTGAGTTCAAGAATCCGCCGCGACAATTCCCGACACGTTTGAGCATTCTCTGCCGCTTCCGATGCCCCGCGTTGCAAACGTCCTAATTCTCCATAAAGAAAAAAAACAAGAATCACCAAACCGGTTAAAATCAGTAACGGCAAACGGATTTCCGGTAACGTTAAAATTTTCGGTAGTTTCATGGTTTCGCCTCCGTGTTTTGGCGTACAATGGTAAGACGAACGGAAACACCGTTGGAACCGGTTTGTTGTGTGCTGGGCGGTTCGACGGCAAAACCGCCGTTTTCTAATGCCGTTGCAATAATTTCCGCATCGCCGTGAACCTGAAGTTGACCGTCCAACCGAATATCATTCTGTTCAATTCGGATTTCGGGAAAACGATAACGAACCTTCGGCGGAAGGGATTGTAATACTTTCAATAACGGAATTAACACCGATTCACGTTGCGGTAACTCGGCGGAGTTTTCACGTTGCGCCGACATTTTTTTGTATTCGCTTTCCAAACGGTTACGAAATCCGGTCTGAATTTTTTGTTCCGGTAGGGCTTCCCGAAAAACTTTTTCCTGTTCCTGCCGAAATTGTGTTTTAAAACGGCTGTACTGAAATCCGCGAACAAAAAAAACTAAACATAACACCGACAAAAACGTAACCGATCCCCAAAGTAATGTGCGGATTGATTTACCAAGAACACGGTCAGTTCCCCGCATCGCTAAATGATCACGGCTAAAATCCCACCACGATTTCTGTTTTCGTGTAAGAATCGCTGTGCTTTGACGAACAATGGATTGTTGCAAAATATTTTCTGTTTCTGTTTTAATATTATCAATTAATTTGACACGCGGAATTGTTTCAAAAACATGGAATAATTCGTCCGGCAAACCAATAGAGTCAACATAAATATCCGTATCACGTGTTTGAATTTCCGCGATCAAAGCACGCCGGAGCGCATCGGGAGTCTTATCAATCAGTTGCCATGAAAGCGGTAAACCGTCCGGCGTGAAAAGAAAAAACTCTATCCGGTTACCAAAAAATTCATCGTCAAATATCCAAATCAAAGACCGAATACCGTTTTCAATATTTTTTGATTGTGAAATCAAATTTTGCGCAACGATAATCGAAAGCGGAATAATATGTTGAATAAGAATTTGATCGGTTGCCAATTCGTCGAGAAACGGTAAAAATTTCTGATGATCAATCAATCCTGCCCATCGGCATTGATCATGTTGCAAAAAATCGGCGGTAAATTGTTCCGCCGGAATTGGAACATATTCTTCCAATTCATAAATCATTGCCTGACGGTTTGACGACGAGTCTGCCGGCAATGAAACAGAAAGAACATCATGTGAACAAGGTGCGAGCAAAACCGGTTCCGCATTATATTCCTGTTCCAAAAAAACTTTAGAAATCGCTGTCGCAAGCGAGATTTCGTCATCAGACTG
>JAIROD010000036.1 GCA_031257725.1 Planctomycetaceae bacterium
CTGTGAAAGCGGATCAATGCCTCAAGGAATTTTCGCTCAAAATCCGTCACGGAACGGCGGTTCGCAAAGATTACGATCTTTGCAAAAACGGAATTGAACAACTCGAATTTCCCGAACACAAACAACCGTTTTATCTTTTGCTTGCCCATTATCACCGAGCAATTGACCGTGAACCGATAAAATCTCTTGAAATTTTGGCACCATTGGTTGTTCCGAATGATGTTGCGGAAAAATGGATTGCCGAACAACGTGATGCGGCACAAAAAGCGTTTGAAAAATGGTCGAAAGAATTTGAAATCGCAAAACAGGCAAAGAAGAAAAAAGATGAAATTCCAAAACGTCCTGAAGGAATTTTTGTCGAATTTCCGGCAATGGAAACGTGGAAACTTGACGATTCCACCGCCGCTGTTTGTATTGAAATTGCACGAAATTTTATCATTTTGAATCGACATGAAGAAGCGTTTAACGTTACTAATACTGTCGGTCAACATTGTGATAAAGAATATAAAATTCTTGCGGCGGAATGTGCCGCTGATTTGATGTCATGGACAAAAATGTACAGTAAAGCGGTTGAATTTTATGATCTTGCACTACGTTTTTTTCGGGCAATTCGTGAAAACGGAGACGAATTTGTTATTTTAACGGAAGACGAACAACGGATAATCAAAAATCGTATCAATTACAAACGCGGTGCGATTTATAAACTGGCGGAACAAGGGCGTTTTACACCGGATTGGTTGGCATACCGTGACGCGCAACGAAAACATCTTGACGAGGAATCATTGCTTGAGGCAATCTGGATGTATCTTGACGTTATTAAAAATTATCCGAACACGTTAAATGCGGAAGCGTCGGAGTGTTACGTTATTAAAATTCTGACCATGTTTTCCAATCCGGCGTTTGTCAAGGAAGCGGCAAAACGTTATAGTATTATTCTTGACGAACTCGACGAGGCGAAAGCCCATTTACGTCAGGCAAAACGCACCGCAATGGCGCAACCGTTTCTGGTTGGGTTTGAAGCGTATGTTGAACGGTTAAAATATGTTGTGAAAATGTGGGAGAGCACGCCGTTTGGACGCAAGGCATTACAACAAGCCGAAGAGCGTGCGGAAAAATTTATTGAAAAAAATAAATACGGATTATATCGCGGTGAAGTGTTGCTGGATATTGGAACGGCGCATTTAGTGAGTTTTTTCGATACGGACAACGGTGAAAAATGGTTGAATCGTGCTGCGGAATGGTATGATAATGTACAACAATTCGACAAAGACTTAAAAGATTTTGAACTTCCTGAATCAGTACGAAAAGTTTCCCAACCGCCGAAAAATGAACGATATAAAGACGAATGGACAAATATTCGATTATCGCAACCAAAACCTGGCGATTTTTTCAATCGGCGAAGTTGTAATTGGTATATGAATTCGAAACAGAAAGAGATTGTTTTACTTTTGGGATTAATCCATTTTGCTAACAATGATATTGAAAATACTAAACGACAATGGAATAAACTTACATTATTGGATCAAGAATTTTACCAAGAACAAAAACAGAGAGGGAAAGAAAATTTAACCACGTATGCCAGATTAATTTGGGATTTGGAGAATCAAAAAACATCTTTCTATGCAACATCAGATGAAATGAAGTTATTCGACCAACCTAAATTAAGACTAGCGGTACTTTTAGCAGATTTGGATATGGAAAATGAAAACTACAAAGCGGCGGAAAAAAAGTATCGTGGAATCTTGGATATGCAAGAAGTAAAAGTAAGAAAAGATCGTTCTTCTTATATTGCTTATGCGCTGGCAACATCCTTCTTTATGCAATTTAAAACAACAGAAGCAATGAATATTTATATGTACTTTGCTCCGGGAGGATTGTTTGAGAAAACGATATCGGCTCCAAGAGCATTATTGAATTATGCAAATTATATGACACAGAACACAAATAATATGAACAATTTTGAAAAGGGTGTTTTGTGTTACAAATATCTTTCTACACAATATTCAGAAACACAAGAAGGTCAATGGGCTCTTTATTTACTTGGAGTTGGATATGATCAAGTTGGTCGAACAACCGATGCAATCTCGACTTGGAAAAAGTATCTTCAACAATATCCGCACGGAGGATTTGTTGCCCACGTGAAAAAGAAACTATTGACCTATAAAAATATTCTTAACAAAATCAATTAAAACAATTTTAACAATAAGGATACATTATGAAAACAATATTTATAAATTACAATTGTACATTGTTTTTTATTTTATGTACATTCTGGAGTTTTACCCCGATTTTTGCGCAAGTGACCGCCACGGTAACCGATGCCAAAGAGGTTACAGCTAAAGGTGAAGCGGAATCTGATGCCGAAGAACTCTCTGTCAGTGTGCAACCAGGTAATGATAAAAAATTTGTAGAAAATTCTGCACGAATTTATGAACAAGGAAAGTTACCTTGGAAAATTATTGAAAATTCTGAAACACTTGCATCTTTTAAGGCTGAAACTCCAAATGATGCACCCGGTAAAACATATACTTCTCGATTCAGAGGTACATTCAAAGGTGAAGGTGGAACTGGAAAACCAATCGAATGGAAAGTAAAATCAGAGATATATGTTAAAAATATAGAAAAGTTTATCATTAATGTCGATAGAGGACCACCACGTGGAACTAAAAGATTTGAAGTCCGAGAATCGGGCAGCTCGAGAAGGAGACCACTTGATATTGGTCATGCCACGTGGAAAATTGAAATTCCTTCTGAGTTTATGAAAGACTATCCCGATGAATTGAAAGATGCAGCTAACACGGTAAAAGGTTTAGGTGCCGACTCGCAAATATTGGGTGATGCAATTCTTAATGCATGCCGATCAACACCAGATGGGGGAAATATAACATTTTCTGTTCCAGGAATTTTATCTGGAGAACGACCAGGATCTAAAGTTGGGGAATTTCAAATAAAATCGAAAGAAACAGTAAAATCAGCTTTATCTTTTACCCATAATGTAATAAAATTTCCGCCTAACTATGCTAATGATTATAATTGTGCCGATGCTTGTATCTCTGCTATTAACAGTGCCGGTAAAACTGTTGGAGATTGTACAGAAACTTTTAAGTTAGTATATTATCCCAACGAAAGAAGTAGTAGAGGTAAAAAGACTTTTAACATTATTCTTTCAGATCCACGTAAATTAGCAGAGAAAGTTAAAGATTTCAAATAGTATGTAATTGTATTTTATGTAAACATCCATTTTATGAAGAGGTTTGTCCCAATGAAAAAATTATATTTAGAAATTTGTAATATTTTTATTTTTGTATTGTGTTGTTTTTTCTTTTTTTCATGTCCATTGAATGATAATCTTTTTGGAGATGAATCGGCACACTCACAAATGTTCAAGAAATATAAAATTCCGGTGGAAATGCAAAAAACGCCAATGTTTTATTTCTTGCAGCGCATGGAATGGCAATATAAAGTAGCACAGTCCGAAAGTTGGTTAGAAGCAACACGTCATCCTGCAATACTTCAGAATGAGCGTGATTACCAAAACATCTATTTAGAGTATGATTACACAAAAGGAGAAGGAAAAAATGATTACTATATGGACCTCTGGCTTTTTTCATATTTTCCTGAAACTAATTCAACATCACCAACCAAGGTTATTGATGAAATAGAATCAGATATTAGTATAGATTCAAATGGTAAAATCATAAGTTTTAGTAGTAATAATTGGTCATTGCATTTCCACGAAAATGACAGACCCTCGGAATTTATTTTTATTACAAATATGAAATTCCCTGAATTGAAAGAACGTGGCGGTATTGAATGGGATGAAAACGGTAAAGAAATTTATAATCCATATCGTGTTATTGGTCAATCGTTTTGGGAGGATGTTTATTGTGGTGAAGCCTATCTTGAAAATTTGAAACGTATCAAAACAGAAATTCCTCCGATTTCGACATCCCCGCCAGAAGGATATTGTCTACAGCTTTCCAAAAAACGAATTGATTCCGATGTTTCAAAAACGTTAAACCAGATAGTAAAATATGATAAAGATGTTCGTAGCGGTAAGATTCGACCACTATTGGACGTTTCTGGGTTTGAAAATTTTAAATTCTCAGATCGTTATCTTGAATTTTATTTTCATAAGGAAACTCTTGCGCGGTTATTTGTGTATTGTATGCATAAAAAACATTATTTTGGTTGCCGTTTAGACTACGATGAAAAAAATCGTTTGATTGCTTATATTTATGGGGAAATGAGTAAAATCAAATCTGATAAAACAGAAGTGGCTTTATCTCAATATGTGCTTGATGGTGATGGAATTGAAATAAAGTTTCATTTAACAGGTTATCCCGCTTCATATAAAACGATTGTCAACAATTGCCTTCAGGGAGGCCAGATTGAATGGAATGAGAATGGCGAAGTAATATCTAATGTCAATCTTGATACACCGCAACCATGGTCTGATGCTCCGAAAAAAACAGATAATGTTGAAAAGAAAACACCTGCTTTATAAATCTTTTGTACTGCATTTTTATGTGACATAATGTTTTTATTTTATAAGGTGTTTTTGTCCGAAAATATTGGAATAATATTAAGATTTCAGTACGATATTCAGATTGGAGACGATTTTAATAGCGGAACTGGACAAAGAATTTTACGCCCAGCAAAAAGAATCCGGTTGGGAAAACGCGACAACACTTGCAAGATTAACCTGGAATTTACGCAATCAAAAAGGTTCACTTTACGCAACACCGGAAGAGATGACAAGTTTCAAAGACTCAAAACGACGTTTGGCAATTTTAATTGCTGATTTATTTTACGAAAGTGAACAACACCAGAAAGCCTTGTCGATTTACCAACGACTCGAAAATCGGGAACTCGGTACGCTTTCAAAAAATGAATTGGCGTATGTAATATTTGGAATATTTAATTGTTTTTGTTGGAACAAAAATATAGATGAAATTGTTTATATTGAATCAAGATTTAAACTTTTTGCTGAAACTCCGAGTAAATCAAGAATTATTTTTGCTTACGCTAACCGATTAGCATCTTCACCGAATTTTGATCGTATATTCAAATCAATAAAGGTATTTCAGTACATCGCAGAAAAAGATGACACACTAGAAAATCAAGCATTTGCTCTGTTTATGATAGGTATTCTTTATAGTCAATGTGCCGATAATGCCAAGGCTGTTATACATTATCGCAATTGCTTGAACAATAAAATCTGTGAACCTTACCACGATGAAATGAAAAATTTTATTAAACAACATTATTTTTAATTTTTTGAAAGGATGTCTAACATGCGATCACTGATAGTTTTTTATCTCTGTCTGTCATTGTTATCGTCGTTACCATTAATCAGTAATGCAGCCGATGAATCGAAAACGGCTGATGTTACAAAAAATGTGGGAGAAACGGGAACAGTAGAACGTACTGTAGCAAAATATTCCGATTCACTGTATATTCCTCTTTGGTCATCAAAATCATATATTCGTGATATGAATATTACGGTAGGAGGAAATTATGTTATCAAGAAAGCAGATTCCGTTTCAGGTGATTCTGGAAGTAATTGGATGATCATTAAAAATAACCAAACCTATCCTTCTCTCAATAATGTCAAAGATACTTCAGTTTTGTATCGCGGAACCCAGAAAAAAGCAGCTTTCGGTAAAAATTATCGTCCACAATTTACGGGAATTGCCGGACCAACTGGAGGAGGAACAGGACAACCTGCTGACTATAGTTGGAAGGTCAAAATGGATGGAGATCATGCAATCGTAAAACATGAAGTCGGGATTTGTGGTCCTGCAATTGCTTTTGAAGGAAGTACGACAAGACGTATTGAATTATACATAGCCAGAACAACAGATTCACCGCCCAATCTGTTAGATATGTCTGTTACTGTTTATTTCACAATTAATTTTGTTGCCTCAAATCTACAGGGAATTCACCACGAAGATTTTTCTGGTTATCAAAACGGAAATCCATCTTCGATTTTTAAATCAGGTGCATCATGGGATAATGAAAAACAAGCCTTCAAAACAACAATTCCTGTTCTTCAAAATCATTCGTCCAAAATAGTTATGGAGGCTTCCACACAAACAAATTTACAGGAAAATAGTTTTGAACAAACTATTCTTCGTATCGTTGACGATATAGAGGGTATTGATTACGTGGTAGCTAAAGCGGGAGAGGAATCGAAGGCTACTTTTTTTAATTGGATAACGAATAAACAAGAACAAAATGCTAAGTTATTTCCAGAGTGTGATATACATATACTGAAAGACATAACACGTTTTGGAGACAAAACTAATCCGTCACTTCAAGGAGCAGGAAATATTTCGACAAACGATATTAAACAAGGTTCAACCGGAGATTGTTATTTTCTTGCGGTACTTTTAGCTCTTGCTGATCGTAGTCCTGGGCGAACTTTTATTATGAATCATTCTCATCAATGTTATATCGGTGATGATTCACAATCAAACAATAAGACGTTTTCTGTCGGATTTGCCGGTCAAGCAAATACGACCTATTCATTCAAATCAAATTCACCAACTTTCCTCAATGTAGGACAACGTCAAGCCTCTCTTTCAGGTGACTATCATCTTGAAAATAACGCATTACAAGATGGTGCTGAAATCTGGCCGCAATTATACGAGGCGGCTTGGGTGGAACATAAAGCAGGTAAACCGGGACTTTTCGCAGGTGACCGTTGGGATAAAATTGATGGCGGTTATATTGATAAAACTTGGACAGAAGTTACAGGGAAAGGTGCACAATGGGTCGATGTGAGAGGAATGACTAATGATGCAATAAAGCAAACGATCAATGATGCCCAATCAACAGGTAAATGGATATGTGTTGCCGCACAATGGAAACCAGGGATGGGGTACTATGGGAATAATAGTAATAATAATCTTTCAACTACAGGTTTACACGCTTATTATGTAAAGAATATTAGTAATACAATACTTCTGCTCAATCCATGGGGATACAATAGAAGTGTAAATTTACTACCGTCTGATTTTTCTGCGATTGAAGTTGTTTATATTCTTGATCCGGTTAACTAACTAAACTAACTTAAGGAGAAAACATGAACACGAATAAATTTTTTCAGCTAGTGATAAGTCTTTTTTTGTTTTCATTATTTTTAATGACAAACCAGATTGATGCACAGATGGCTACGCCTATTATTCCCGTTCCGCATCCTTCACGTTCGGATGAAATACAGGATCCGCAGGAATTAGGGGGGTATTTTCGCTGGCTTTCGGACCGTATTAAGACGGATAGACTCAGCCCGAATGCTTTACCGCCGCGGAGCTCAATCTTTTCCGGTCACGGTAGTTTTTATTGTTCTTGTCGGGAAGTTAATGGAGAGGATCGTTATTGGTTATCTGTTGTATGCAGTGATTACTATAATTGCCCGATATCTTATAGACAATTCATAAGAGACTCGTTGAATAAGTTCTATAGAATCCAATACGTTGCTGTTCGTCGAAATACCATTTTTCCGGTATTTGGAAGTTTATATTGTTTGGATGAGCCGAATTCCGAAAAAATTCCAACTCTTAGAGGTATAGCATCCGCTTTCCGTATTTCCGATAGCGATATACCTACAGGGTTAACACTACAAAGACGCAGTATTGTTTTTCCAATTTGTGACGATCCTGCGATTTTATCTCCTGGTAATGCGAGTCAATACGATGGTTGGAATTCAGATGTCTATATTGTTGGTTATGGTCCGTCACCAACCCCTTCAGAGGGACCTCGCGTTAAAATAACCAATACTCTTATGTCACCAGAAGAACACAAACTTGTTTATGAAAAATGCAAGCTTGCTCGCGAAGAATTTATAAAAAGAAATCCCAACGTTCCGCCAGAGGAGTGTCCATTTGTTGAGATTCCGAGAATGAGACAAGGGTGGTACAAAATTGGTGATGTTGTTCCCTTTCAAACGGTAGCCCATAAAATTATTAACATTGTGTTACCAGATACAGAAGACTGCCGAATTGTTCATCGAAAAAACAACGATGGAAGTATCACCGAACTTAAATGTTGTCTATCAGGTTGGGTGGAACTCAATCCAACTCCTATTCCTCTCAATAAAGATTAATTAGCTCCGGTTGTTTTTTAATCGACAGGTTAAAAAAACAGATTTATATTTTTTGTTGTAAAAAAAGTTGGTTTGTATGCTGAAATGGTTTGATAACATACAACAATTTGACAAAGACTTGAAAGATTTTGAATTATCGGAATCAGACGATCAATTTTTTTGTATTTTTTCTACATTGTATTTAACTTAATTTTGTGTATATTGTCGCTACTTGTCGTTGCTTATTGGAATTGCAATGATTGAATTTTTCAATGAAACTTATTTTGAGTTTATGTTGAAAGTAGTTTATTAACCCGTTATCACCCTTAACAATTTCCAATTTTAAGATCATGGACAACAAACATTCTGTTGTTATTCCTCCTGACGTTCTGGCGCAGGTACAAAATCTGGTGCAACAAGCA
>JAIROD010000205.1 GCA_031257725.1 Planctomycetaceae bacterium
AATTATCTATTGCCCTTTCAGGGCGAAAGAACAACCGTCCTTATTGACTGACCATCGCCCACAAACGGAAAACACTCCCCCGCCATTTGACATTACTTTTCGTTAATAGCTGTAACGTCCGCCTAAGGTAACAGCGTAACCGGAAACATCACCGAAAACCAGATCGACTTGCATACTGAAAATAATGTAGTCTGTTGGCGACAAGTTACCGCCGATGCTTCCGACACCATAAGCCAGATTATTTTTCGGGCGTCCCATTTTCATTTCTTGTAACCGTTTTGAACCGGCGGTTTGAATCGTTCCGCCGAATTTACCGGAAATCCCTTGATAATAATCCACACCGGCATAAACATTCCCCATTGTTTGACCTTTGTAGCGTGATGTCCAATAGAGCCGGTTGCCGAGTTGGTTTGTCCAGACATCAGCCGCATTTGTATGGACATTCAGTGTCAAGGAATCCGCGCCGGTGATTTGTACTGCGTAATCGTTACCGGGTGCGCTGTGGTACAAAATTCGATTGTAGGGATTCCATGACCAACGTTTATTTTTACTGGTGAACGTTTTACCGAATTCCATAGCGAAGGCGAAGATATTTTCCGTCCATTTCCCGTGATAATCCGAAGTATCACCGAACACAACGCTGTTGAGACCGGTCATTTTGATTTCCGAGCCGAACGTATTGATTCGTCCGAGCAGGTCGATATAGGCATTGTTTTCGAATCCGCGTGAGATATAAAGTCCCGCGCCTATTCCGCGATGTTCCGATTTTAAGTGTCCGGCAGTCCATTGCGTTACTTGGTCGGCGGCGGTACGGCGATAAACACCGCGTCCGTACATCCAATCGCCTTCCATAAAAACTCCGGCATACCAGTTACCGCCATAAACGGCATCGAACATTTTATCCCAACCGATTTGCAACATTTGATAAGTTGAATCATCAAGGCTTGCCAAACGGTCAGTGAGATGTCCGCCTTTGTACCTGCCCCAAGGACCGGAAGCATTTTGTGCTCTGGGAAGGTCGAAGCCCATAATGTTTGTCAGGAACATCGACGAGATATCCGGGACAGCGATTTCACTTTCGGCGGTTAATTGCCAAATGGTGTTGGTTCCGTTATCTTTGCCGGAAAGCCCAAATTTCCAACTGTCTGTATTACCGCTGCCGAAGGCGAATGCCGACACATCGGAATCCGTTGCAGCAGTAATCAAATCAATCGGGGCATCATAGGCTTTTTCACCGAGTTTATTGAGATTGGTCGTAACACCTCCGGTACTTTTGAGAACAACTTTGTCTGCTCCGCCGCCGCCGAGTGTTACTTTGTCGTCAATCACCATTTCTCCAATCTCTCCGTTGCCGCCCACGTTAAAGATGTAATTTTTTCCGGCAGTAGTCCAAGTTGCCGTTTCCAATTTTCCGGCGGCATCGATGGTAACTTTGTCCGAACCGAGATTGACGGACTTTGCTCTGAACGTACCTCCGACGAACAAATTACCAGCACCGAGTATATCACCGCCTACATTGCCGTTAAAAACGGTCAATGTTCCGGCATTGATAGTTGTGTTACCGCCATAACGCTGAAAACCGGAAAGTGTCAAATTGCCGTCAAGGTTTTTTGTTACGCTTCCGGTTCCTAAAATATCGTTCTTAAATTCGGCACCGTCTGCGAGTTCAAAAGTGAGTTGGCTATTGTTTGTTACTGCTCCTGTTCCGAGAGCGTTAACATCTTGTACCAAAACTTCACCGCCATCAATTGTTGTTCCGCCGGTGTAAGTATTTGCCCGTGCTATTGTTAGAGTTCCGATGCCGGTTTTTTGTACTGAACCGGTTCCCCAGATTGCTTGACTAAAATTCCCAGCGGTGTTCAAGTTAAATTCCAATGTACCTTTGTTGGTAACATCGCCGGTTCCGAGAGCGTTAACATTTGTCGCAACGAGTTTACCCGCTTCAATTGTTGTTCCGCCGGAATAGGTGTTGTTACCGGAAAGCGTCAACGTTCCTTCTCCTTTCTTGGTGAGGGTTGTACCGTCCCAAGATGCTTCACGGTTCGTGCCGACATTGTTCTCCAAATCCCCCAAAACCGTACCAACGGTGAACGTCTCGGCATCCGCAAGTGTGAAAGTTCCGTGCGCTTTTCTATTTACGTCGGTACTATACCAAGTCAAACCAACCTTTGCATAGATGTCCTTCCCGTTATCGTCAAGCCGTAATACCGCGGTCAAATAATCGGTAGTTAACGGTTGAACTAAAACTTCGTCGATAGCCTGTGACGATGTAACACCATTGGTCGTCTCAATAATCTTAACTTCTGGTGTTGCGACACCCGCCGCGCTGTTATAACCGGTTATATTCAACTTGCTATTTGTACCGAAAGCGAGTTCATCTGCTGTCAATCTCGGTGGAGTATTGGCAAACACCAAACTAAGTGTTTTATCATCATCCACGTAAACTGTTCCACCAACGTTAATTGTCCCATCTACTGTGATGTTTCCACCGTCCGTAGAATCAGCAGTTCCAAGATCGCCACCTGCCGTAATGTTTCCGGTAACGTTAATATTTCCGCCATTTTGGGTAAACACGGAATTGCCAGCCGTAATACTATTCGCATTGATATTCCCATCCGCCTGAACATTGCCGGCGGTTGCGGTAATATCTCCGATAACGTTAATGTTTCCGCCATTTTGGGTAAGCACGGAATTGCCAGCCGTAATGCTATTCGCATTGATATTCCCAAGAGCTTTTACTGAATCATCTACATCAACATTACCCGTAACATAAATATTGCCACGATTGTCGGCAATGATGTTAAAGTTACCAGCAGCAAGAGTTCCTTCGTTCTGGGCAGCAATACCGCCGGTTGTGTTCCTCACAGTAACATCACCTCCAACAACGATGTCGCCGCTCTCGGTATAAACCAACCCGTAAGCAGACAGATTTCCGCCGACATTGATTCCGTCAAAACCGAAAACATGTCCTCCCCCAATACCTGCTGTTTGTGTCAAATTATCGCCAACAGTTAATTTTCCGGCATTCACTTCTCCCGCTGCTCTCAGATTATTTGAAACGGTAATATCGTAGTATAGATCGTTTGCGCCGCCGTCAACGTATGTGTAAGTCGAAACGTGTCCACCGGCATCAATATCATTCGCCTTAATGATACCGTAGTCAGTTAGGACATTGCCTGCTGACACAATATTACCAGCCGCAACAATGCTGTTCCCTGTAATCGAACCGGTGGTGGTCGTTACAGCACCCGCTGTTGAGATATGCCCGCCGCCGGTGATTTCACCGACACTAAGGTTATCTACAAGAGTGAGCGTTTCGTCGGTGGCAATGTGCAATGTTTTGACATTATTCAACTCCGACCTCGTAACAAGATTCGTGTCTGTCAGAATGTTCAATATCCGTGTCTTGGTCAGTGTGTCCACCCCTAAATCGACAATGAATTTTTCACCATTATTTGTAAAAGTTTCAGCACCTTGAATGTTCAACACGCTGTCGAAGTTACCGACAGAGTCGCCAACTGTACCGAACAAAATACCTGTCGTATCATTAGTGTTGCTGGTTGCCGTGATTTTCAAGTTAGCATTATTCGTCGTATCAAGTGTAATCGTTCCGCCGCCATCTACGACAACCGCTACTGAGTCTGTAGTACCGTCTGCCGTAATGTCATTCTTAATCACTAAATTACTAGCAGAACCTTCAATCTCAATACCGCGTGCAAAACCGCCGCCAGCCGTTACCGTAATTGATCCGTCAATAGTAAGTGTACCGCTTGCTTCAATACTGCCGGAGTCAATGTTATCGCCGGTAGGGGTTTCTTCCAGAAAGATACCGCGTGCATAGTCATTAGCATTGGTGCCGCTGGTAGCAACAACAATAGAACCGACCTTCAAACTTGCTCCATTTTTGATACCGCCGATAGTTATCGCCGAAGAAGTGAGTTTGCCATCAATATCTATATCACCAATAGTAACCGCTTTCTTCAGTTCACCCGCATAGAAACCGGTTGCTCCACCATCAGTGGAGCTGATGTTCATATCACCGATTCTAATAGTGCTGTTGATATCGACAGCGGTTCCGGCATTGGCATCGAGAAAGAACAGTAAACCTCCGGCATGACCGGCATCGGAATTAGTTACATTTAACGTGATATTTTCTGCATAAAGGTTTCCGCCAAAACCATCATTCTTAGCACTGGTCTGGGAGGCACCAGTACCACCGCCGTGATACAACAATCCGGCAACAGGACCGGAACTACTACCGGATACGGTAATAAGGTTACTGTCGCTACTGATATAGGTGTCGCTCGCACCTATTCCGTATCCTTCGGTATCATTGATAAGAACCGCCGCTGTAATGTTACCGGTAGTGTTGGTAAAATTACCGCTAAAGCCGGAAAAATTAAGTATTTGTACGTGTCTGGTACCAGGAATGGAAGCCTTGATTGCTGCATTCGTAAAACTGCTACTACTGTAGTATTGAAATTTTTGGGTACCTGTTTTCGTATCGACATACACACCAGTATGATAGTTAGTAGACGATACGTTACCGATACTGGTCGGCTCAAATGTGAATTGGTTTGGTTGCCCGTAAGAATTTCCTGCATAGAAAATAGAGCCAGCAATCAGACCCGCAAATAACATTTTGCGGAGTTTGCGCCCTATTTTAACACGGATTCCAAACCGTTGAGCAATAAAGTTTTCACATTTTGTTAAGATAGGGGGGGGGGGCTAAACTAGGCAAATTGGTTTTTTTCATAGAAAATTCTTTCCTATAATTTTAGTGGTCAATGAAATTTTCAGCACGGAAAGTACTTAAATGGAACAGCTCTCCACAATAGAGAACATCTGTAACCATATTACTTTGTCGGTCATGTCGGAACAAAACTCTTGAAACAATTAACCACTTCCGAATGTGCTGGTTAGGCAAAATAGAAAAAATAGAGAAAATATCCCTATCGTCCCTATTGCCCCAACCTATCGCGGCGTAGCCGCAACCAAAGGAACGCAGGCATCTCGCCTGCATGGTTTTTTTCCTAGCATTCACCGGGTGGAGTGTTAATTTAGGTAAACAGAGGTGGGCGACCGCACAGCGTGCGGATTGCCTACCTTTCAATTTTCCACTTTAATTTACCTAATTTACCAACCACCCTGTGACTGAGGTTTCAGAATATTTTTTATAAGTTGTTGAAAAATAAGTACTTAGGTAAAATAAAACGATTTTTACATACTGGACTTGGGATTAAACAACACGCCAACCCAATAATGCGAACCTACCTCATTGACAAATAAAATTGAATAATTATAATTCTTCACTATAGAAATTAGAGACTGATCTTGCAATAATGTAAGCAGAAATTCAATACTGCAAAAAAAATGAAAGTTAAAATTGCTGATATTGTTGATTTTTTACCGTCCTTTTCGTTTCGTGCGCGACTGCCTGCCTGCGAAAATGGGGCTGTCAAAATCATACAAATGAAAAATATTAAACAAAATGGTGAAATTGATTGGAATCGTGTTGTTCGGGTTCCCAGTGAATCTCATTATGAAAAATATTTTTTACAGACCGGCGATGTGCTGTTTTTGGGACGCGGGGAACGAAATGTTGCCTCTGTTATCGGTAACGATTTTCCAATGGTAATGACTGCTTCTTATTTTACGGCAATGCGTTTAGTTGATAAGCACGTTTTACCGGAATATTTGGTATTTTTTTTGAATCATTCGAAGGTACAAATGAAACTCTATCGAAAAGTCAGCGGAACAACCGTCAGTATGATTCCCGCCAATGAACTCGCTCAATTATCAATCAACATTCCGCCATTGAAAATACAACATCAGATCGCAGAAATTGGCAAACTGCAATGTGTTGCCGAAGGTCTTGAATCAAAGATTCAGGAAAAACGGAGGATATTGATCGAACGAAAAATATATGAAATAATAAAATAAAAATGACATTTGAATTGTTGTTTAGTTTAATTTGGGTTGTAATTTTGTTATACTCAACCAAAAAATCATTATTAAAAAAATAAATTATACAATTCTTACACTACAATGTTTAAAATCCTTTCCGTTGACGGCGGCGGGTTCAGAGGCGTTTACGCGGCGCATATTCTTAAACGGATTGAGGAAGAATATCAAGTCGATTGGACAAGAGACTTTGATATGATTATCGGAACTAGTACCGGTTCAATCATTGCCGCCGGACTTGTTTTCGGGCTACGGGCGAGTGAAATTGCCCGAATGTATGAAGGATTCGGAAAGTCGGTTTTCAAAAAGAAATGGTTTTGCCGGTCGAAGTGGTTCGGATGGATTCCATCGCTCTTTGCAAGTCCGTACAATGCGGGTAACTTGAAAAAAGAATTGGATAAGATATTCGGAAATAAAAGACTGGGGGATTATTCTTTTCCTTTGATTATACCGGCAACGGACATAGGGAATGGTAGCGTCTATGTTTTCAAAACACAGTATGATTCGGATTTTGTCCGCGATAAAGACATCAAAGTTTCGGATGCTGTTTTGTCTTCGTGTTCTGCACCGGCTTATTTTGACCCGCATCAGACAGATAAATACTTACTGGCTGACGGCGGGCTTTGGGCCAATAGTCCAGGATTAGTTGCTACGATTGATGCAAAATATCGTTTACATAAATCGTTAGATGAACTGCGGATATTGTCCGTTGGAACGGGGGAAAGCCGCTCTTTCTACTCAATGGGAAAGAGTTGGTGTGGTTGGGGATTTCTGACAAGATGGAATCGTGAACAACTTATAGCAACCATACTGAATTTGCAAGCACAATCGGCAAACAATATGCTTGAGTTATTGTTGAATAGAGACCAAATTCTTCGTATCAATGAAACTGACATGAATATGCCGATGGACGATCCTAAATTACTCGAACAACTTATTTCACGTGCTGAAAAACGATTTACGGAACAAGCACAAAAAATCAGAACATTTCTAAACAAGAAAGGTGAACTATGATGACTATAAATCAGAACAAAATGAATTCTCTGTTAAAGGAGATTGTTGAAAAACTTGATATATCGCCGAGTAAATACCAACAGGCGGTAGAACGTTATGAAAGCGTAGGTAACTGGCTGGATGCGGAAAGCTCCGAGCTTAAGCCATTCAATCCGAAAGTATTTCCGCAAGGTTCGTTTCGGCTTGGAACACCGAAAACAAAATATCGATAAAACAATTAGAAAATTATTTTCCAAAAGTATTGAAGGAATATTTCCAGAGTTGCCTTGCAACAATTTCCAATAATGTTTATTCCAAAACACATCAAACAAAACGGTTCAAAGTTGATTGACAATCTCCCATCCGGCTGGAAATACGTAAAATTGGGAAATACTTCAATTACAATCATTGATGGTGATAGAGGAAAGAATTATCCGAAGCAAACCGAATTTACGAATGTTGGATTTTGTCTTTTTCTAAATGCTGGCAATGTAACTAACGAAGGTTTCAATTTTACAACGCAAGCATTTATTTCTGAACAGCGTGATAATTTATTACGAAATGGAAAATTACAACGGCAAGATGTGGTTTTAACTACACGGGGAACGCTTGGTAATGTCGCTTATTTCGATAGTAAGGTTCAACAAGAACATATTCGTATCAATTCAGGAATGGTAATTTTACGAGCAGATGAAAAGAATGTTTCTTCACATTATTTGTACACACTTCTTCAATCTCCAGTTTTTTATAATCAAATCGAAACATTTATAACAGGTTCTGCGCAACCACAATTACCCATTCAAATTCTAAATCAATTTTCCATTCCTCTTCCTCCTATTCGAGAACAACAGAGGATCGCGGCGGTATTATCGTTGTGGGATGAGGCAATTTTGCAGACTCGGAAACTCATTGATGCTTGCAAACGCCGAAAGAAAGGTTTCATGCAAAAATTACTCACCGGAAAATGGAGATTCCCCGAATTCCGTAATAATAAAGATGATTGGAAATACGTAAAATTAGGAGATGTCGCTGAAACCTATTCGGGAGGAACTCCGTCAAGAACAAACAAAGCGTTTTTTAACGGAACAATTCCTTGGATTAAATCGGGCGAATTAAATCAAACTAACATTTATGCAACAGAAGAACATATTACGGAAGAAGCATTACAGCAGTCAGCGGCAAAATACGTTGAAGCCAACACTCTCCTGTATGCGTTATACGGTGCAACAGCTGGTATTCCTGCAATAACAAGAATTGAAGCAACTATAAATCAAGCAATTCTTGCAATCATACCGAGCAAATCGCTTGATAGTGTTTTTCTATTTTATTGGTTACAATCAAACAAAGAAAAATATCTTTCCGAGTTTTTGCAAGGTGGACAACCTAATTTGAGTGGTGAAATTGTAAAGGAATACTTTATCCCTCTTCCACCTTTTCAGGAGCAGCGGAAGATCGCGTCGTTATTATCGTTGTTGGACGAGGAGATACACAATTGGGAACAACAATTTGAGAAGTTAAAGTTACAGAAAATGGGATTGATGCAGAAATTACTTACCGGACAAATCCGTGTTTAATATAAATTACATGAAAAATGAGTAAGGAACCAACACAATGACAAAAGAGGAAATCAATAACATTATTTGGGGAGCCTGCGATACGTTTCGCGGCGTGATGGACGCTTCGGATTACAAAAATTATATTTTGACGTTGTTGTTCATTAAATTTCTCTCCGACTTGTTCGATGAGCGTTTTGCTCAATTACAAGCAAAATACGGAAAAGACTCAATACGGTTGGAACGCGCTGTTGCCCGTGAACGGTTTCTGTTGCCGAAAGTTGAATTAAAAGATAAATCAAAAGTCGTCGATACGTTTCCGGCTCATTTCCGTTCTCTGTACGAACGGCGGGAAAAACCAAACATCGGCGAGTTAATCAATATCGTCCTGGCTCATATCGAAAATACGAACAGCGGCAAACTTGAAAATGTTTTTCGTAACATTGACTTCAACAGTGAAAAAGAATTAGGCGATCCCAAAGAACGGAATCGGCGTTTGAAATCGTTGTTAGGAGATTTTGACAAACTCGACCTGAAACCGTCGCATCTGGAAAATCAAGATGTTATCGGCGATGCTTATGAATTTTTGATCGAAAAATTTGCTGCCGGTGCTGGAAAGAAGGCAGGCGAGTTTTACACACCTCCAGAAGTTTCAAAATTGTTGGCGCAACTTATTCGTCCTGAATCGGGACATACGATTTGTGATCCGGCTTGCGGCAGCGGTTCGTTGTTGATTCGTGTTGCCAAAGTTATCGGAACAGAAAATTACGCCCTTTTCGGGCAAGAGTCCAACGGTTCCACCTGGTCGCTTTGCAAAATGAATATGTTTCTACACAATGCAGACAATGCACGAATCGAATGGTGTAACACTTTATCCGACCCGCGTCTTCTCGAACACGATGAGTTGATGCGGTTTGATCGGGTTGTTGCGAATCCGCCGTTTTCGCTCGATAAATGGGGAGCAGAAAATGCAGTGGACGACCGCTTTCGGCGTTTTCACCGCGGCGTTCCGCCGAAAAGCCGCGGCGATTTTGCGTTCATTTCACACATGATTGAGATCGCAAAACCGGGAAGCGGACGGGTTGCCGTTATTGTTCCGCACGGCGTTTTATTCCGTGCCGCAAGTGAAGGAAAAATCCGGCAATCGCTCATCGACGAAAATCTTCTCGATGCCGTCATTGGTTTACCGGCAAACTTGTTTTTCGGAACAGGAATACCGGCAGCAATTTTGATTTTTGATAAAGGACGCAAGAAAACCGATGTCCTATTCATCGACGCAAGTCAGGAATTCGAAAACAACACAAATAAAAATAAACTCCGGTTACAAGACGTTGAAAAAATCATCAAAACTTATAACAGTTACAAAACTATAGAGCGTTACGCATATAGGGCAACACGCAAAGAAATCGAACAAAATGATTATAACTTGAATATTCCGCGTTATGTCAATACGTTTGAAGAGGAAGAAGAAATAAATATCGCCGAAATTCAGCAGGAAATCGACACACTCGAATCAGAACTTATTGCAACAAAAAAGAAAATAAAACATTACTTAAAGGAATTAGAAATATCATGACTCTTTTTGACGAAAAAAATTCTTCACATCAACCCGCCTTGGATTTACTCCAAACCATCGGCTGGAAATATCTTCCGCCGGAAGAAGTATTATCGCTGCGAAAAAACAATACCAGTGAAGTTCTTTTGGAAACTGTCCTTTGGGAACAGTTAAAAAATTTAAACTCCGTTTTTCGTAACGGAGAAATATTTGAATTTTCCGATGCCAATTTACGGGAAGCAATTTTGACATTAAAATCTGTTCCGCGCGACGGATTACTCCGTGAAAACGAGATGGTTTATAATATTTTGACACTTGGTAAAAGTTTTGAACAAACGCTCGGCGGCGATAAAAAAAGTTATTCGTTGCATTATATCGACTGGCAGCATCCCGAAAATAATATTTATCACGTTACCGAGGAGTTTACTGTACAGCGCAGCGGAACGAATGAACACTACCGCCCAGATATTGTACTTTTTGTGAACGGTATTCCGTTGGTTGTGATTGAATGTAAACGCCCTAACCTGCCGGATGGTCAAGACCCGCTCAAACAGGCAATTAGTCAACATCTCCGTAACCAAAAAACAGACGGTATTCAGCAGCTGTTTCAATTTTCCCAAATTCTGTTAGCAGTTTCCGGTGATCAGGCAAAATACGGAACAGTCGGTACCGCAGAAAATTTCTGGCGGCTTTGGAAAGAACGTAACACACCGGATTTTCTGCAAACGGAACAAGATAAACTCATTTGGTCGCTTTGCCGACCAGAACGGTTGTTTGATTTAATCCGCCGTTTTATTCTCGTTGACGGCGGTATTAAAAAAATTGCACAATATCAGCAGTATTTTTGTGCTACAAAGATTCTTGACCGTATCAAGCGCAAAGACGAAAACGGTCAACGCCCGGGCGGTGTCGTTTGGCACACTCAAGGAAGTGGTAAAAGTTTAACGATGGTATTTCTTGCCCGTGCGCTTGTTCTCGAACCGGACATATTGAATTATCGCATCGTGTTAGTTACCGATAGAATTGACCTCGATGAACAAATCAAAAAAACGTTTGCCAATTGCGGTGTTGATGTACGGCGGGCAACTTCCGGTAACGATCTTGTCGAATTGCTCCGTAACACGTCATCAACAGTGATCACAACGGTCATTGATAAGTTCGAGGCGGCGGCAGGCAAACAAGGTGTTACACTAAACGATCCCGATATTTTCGTTCTCGTTGATGAAAGTCACCGGACACAATACGGACTCATTCACGCCAAAATGAAAAAGACGTTACCACAGGCGTGTTACATCGGCTTCACCGGAACTCCGGTGTTGCAAAAAGAAAAAAATACTGTTGTAAAATTCGGCGGTATTATCGATGCCTATCCGCTCACGCAAGCCGTTGACGACGGTGCCGTTGTCCCTTTACTTTACGAAGGACGAGACATGAAAAAATCCGTCAATCAGCCGGACATTGACCTGTGGTTTGAACGGGAAACACAAGGATTAACGGACGAGCAAAAAGCCGACTTGAAAAAGAAATATTCCCGCAGTGAAATTCTCTACCGCACCGAACCGGTTATTAAGGCAATCGCATGGGATATTCAAAATCATTTCGTAACAAACTGGCAAGGAACTCCGTTTAAGGCTCAACTTATCGCACCAAGTAAATCGGCGGCATTGTGTTATAAAAAATTCTTTGATGAGTGGAAAAAGATTTCAACAGAGGTTTTAATTTCCGCTCCCGATACGCGGGAAGGCAACATTTCGCTTTGGGAAGAAAATAAAATCGCCGTCAATAACTTCTGGAAACATACCGTCGGTCAATCCGGAAAATATAGTACCGAAAAAGAATATAACCGCATCGTAATTGACAACTTCAAAAACGGTACGCCAGACAACTCTGAAACAAATGTCGAACTCATTATCGTTGTCGATAAACTTTTGACCGGTTTTGACGCGCCGCGTAACACCATATTATATCTTGCTAAATCGTTACGGGATCATTCACTCTTGCAGGCAATTGCCAGAGTCAACCGCCGCTTTGAAGGCAAGGAATATGGTTACGTTATCGACTATCGCGGTATTTCAACAAATCTCGGCGAAGCATTGGATTTATACAATTCGCTGAATGGTTTTGATGTTGCCGATTTGGACGGCACATTGACTGATGTCCGCAAAATAATCGATACACTGCCGCAAGCTCACGCTGTGTTGATTTCAACATTCAACCCATGCTCGCACGGAACCAATGGAAAGAAAAAACGTAACATCGAACAATACATCCGACTTCTTGACGATGAAGAATTACGCTTAAAATTCTATGAGCGTTTTACCGGCTTTGCAAAAACATTAGGTATTGCGTTGTCAAATGCCGATTTTTTGCAAACACAAGAAAAAAAAGTTGAATATTACAAAAAGGAATTGGAATTTTTCAAAGAACTGCGTTTGTCGGTTCGTCGGCGTTATGCGGAAATAATTGATTTTTCGGAATACGAAGCACGAATCCGTAAATTACTGGATACTCATTTGCAAGCCGGCGAAACGGAAATAATAACCGGACGAATCAATTTAACAGATGTTGTTCAACGACAAAAGTTAATGAATATGCCGGACACCAGCGAAGCGAAAGCGGAAACAATTGCGAATAATTTGAAACGGGTTATTTCGGAACGTTGGGAGAGTGACCCAGCGTTGTATAAACGTTTTTCCGAAATGCTCAACGAGTTGATAAGCAATATTCGGGCAGGTCGATTGCAATCAGTAGCGGCATTACAAGAAGCGGAAAAAGCAGAAAAAATTATTGTGCAGGGAATGGATGAAACAGTACCTGTACAGATTCAACACAAACCGTTGGCAGTTGCATTTTATCATAATATTCGCAATGATTTGTGCACTATGATGACGGAAACGGATTGCGCTGCTTTGGCTGACCAATTGCAGACGATTATCCAAAAACATCAGTCCGTCCATTGGAAAACACATTCGGATATTCTGAAACAAATAGAACAGGAGTTAGATGATACGTTATTTGAAAACGGTATTACGGACGTGAACACCGTTGATAAAATTATTAACCAATGTCTCAATATTGCAAAACATCATTAGTAACATGCACATCACTTTCGGTCAACATTCTATTCCTTACCGGATTCATCGGCAATCGCAACCGGTGTTTCGTGTAACGGTTATGTCCGGCGGCAACGTTATCGTAACAGTTCCCGATGATAAAACAGTTGAAGAAATCCAAAAACGTATCCAGCGCAAAGCGAAATGGATTATCAAACAAATTCATTTTTTTGAACAGCAATCACTGCAACTGCCGCCAAGGAGTTATGTGAACGGCGAGACGCATTATTATCTTGGTCGGCAATACCGTCTCAAAATTGACGATTCAGCCACAACTTCACAGCAATGTGTTCTCAAAGGCGGTTATTTTTATTTAACGGTAACTTCAAAAGAGAGCGTTCGGGCATTGTTAGAAAATTGGTATCGTGAAAAAGCGAAACGTTATTTTCAGGAACGTATTGAAGTTTGTGTTGTAAAAATGAAATATTTAGGTCTGCATCTTCCGAAGTTACAGATTCGTAAAATGAAACGGCGTTGGGGCAGTTGCACGAAAAGCGGTAAAATTATTTTGAATTTGGACTTAATCAAAATGCCGCCGACGTGTATTGATTATGTCATTATTCACGAACTTTGTCATTTGATAGAACGTCATCACTCACCGAAATTTTATCGTCTGATTTCATCAATCTTACCGGAATGGAAAAAACTGAAAAAACGATTGGAAATACTCAAAAAGGAAATGTAACAATGATAATATTACTGCTAAGAACGTATCCCTAAACTTCAACCTTTTTATTTTTTCGCGAGTTGTGGAACTTGGCTTAATTAATTCGTGTCAATTTTGTCTTTCATATCAGTCAATAATATTAACAAAAATTTGTGATGTAAAAAATGTTGCGCCTAATGATGAATTACTAGATTCTGATGTGAATAAGGGTAAACCGGAGGCAATATATTCTTTAAGAAGGATATAATGCACAATAATGACTATGAAAAATTTGACGATTTCGTTTCAACATGTAAGGGCTTTTTTCGTTGCCCCAAAAAAATTCTACGATAAACTACGTACACGACTAATTGTAAACTTCTAAATCTTCAATAAAAAAATAGTAATATATCAGCGGAATTTGTGAAAACGTATTGGATCGCTTTAACAAACCTTATTTTTACCTTATTTTCTGAACAAAACAACCTTAGTAGCCATTGTTCCCACAACAAACAAACCTTATTACCTTATTTATAGATTTTATAGGACAAATTTATTGTAATAATGAAAGTAGAATATAACAACCTTTATACACATTTTGTTTTTACTACATTAAACAGAATGCCGATGATTTCTGAACAGTATCGCCAACGAATTGAAAAATATATAACCGGTATCGTGAATAATAATCATTGTCATTTGTACGCAATTTATGCCAATCCTGAACATGTACATTTACTTGTTTCCAGATCACCCAATCGGGATGAGGAAAGTTTGGCAACGATTATTGCGGACAGTTCGGAAAAATTTATCAATGACAACAAATTCTGCACGAATTGGTTTTTATGGCAACAATCTTGTTCGGCTTTTTCTGTATCAAAACGGGATATACACAAAGTTTGTCAATATATTTTAAACCAGAAAGAACATCATCAGAAATAAACATACGCAGAAGAATATGAAGATTTTCTAAAACATTACCAACAAACAATCGGTATCAAAATAAGGTAATAAGGTTTTGGTTTTTTGGAATTTTTTGCTACTAAGGTTGTTTTGTTAGGAAAATAAGGTGAAAATAAGGTTGGTAGGGGGCTATCCACTTTCCCCTAAATCAGAAATAATCAGGAATATTCCAATGAAATATTACGAATAGTAAGTATCTGTAACTGTCTTCAGATCCGCAACCGGAAGGTTGCGAAAAAAATGGAACGATAAACAGGGAAACCAACTAATGCCGCATTCCACGCCAACGATTCTTACCTGAACATCTCCTCCTGCATCTGCTGACATTCTTTTTTTGTCCTTTTTGAATTATCATCTATCATATACCGATAAAGATGTTATACTTTTATTTGTTGTAAAGACGCAATGTATTGCGTTTCCACTTTGAAAGGAGGAACTCAAAATGACCAATGAGGAATTTTATGAAATAGCCCGCCAAAATAATGCAATTATGTCGCCGGAGGAATCCGAACGCAGTCGCCAAGAAACGTTAGCGTTTTTCGCACGGTACAAAATAAACGTCGATTGGCTGGGCAGTCCCTATTTTATCGATACACATAATCCGATACATGTTTTCGTTGATGAATGTCACACTTGTGCATGCCTTACTGCATTATTTCTTTATATTTTTTGGGGATTTGTTTATATCGGTTTGCCCCTCCTCTTTTTCCTTCTTGTTGCTATTTTTTGACCGACCGGCGTACAATATTCGCCTAAATTCGTTTTGCGAAATATTGCGTGGTTGTGTCTTATACCGCAAACGGCATGATATTGGTTGTTTTTGTTTGATTCAAGAGGTAGGCAACCTTTCGCCGAAACATGACCTACCTTTTGAAAATTCCGCTGAGATATTACCAATTTCTGCATTTTGTCGTGTATTTCTTATCAATTGTAGGGCTACATTAACCGATTGTAGGGCTACATTTACCAATTGTAGGGCTACATTTACCAATTGTAGGGCTACATTTACCAATTGTAGGGCTACATTTACCAATTGTAGGGCTACATTTATCAATTGTAGAGCTACATTTATCAATTGTAGGGCTACATTTATCAATTGTAAGGCTACATTTATCAATTGTAGGGCTACAAATTACATAATTTTAACGATTAACTATAGGTGCCGGTCAATCCTTCACCCTGAAAGGGCAATCGGGTCTTGAACTGTGATTTATTTGATTTTGTGATTGACTATGATTTTCTTAATATATCAGTGGAATTTTTCGGAGATTGAAGTTTATTTTTTACCACCCCTAGCCCCTCCGAAGGAGGGGAATAATTCCCCTCCTTCGGAGGGGCTAGGGGTGGTCATTCGGAGAAACGATTGAATAGTTAAAAAAAATATTTCACTGATATATTACGAATTATTAGAGATGCCCTAAAATGTTCTTTTTTTATAGTGATATTGGGGACGATAGGGACTAAAGGGATAAATAATCGAGATTAATAGAATAATATTACGAAATATTGTCTGATAAAATCATGTCTGGTACACAACGTCAAATCCGGCACGGAAGCGGAATTATTGAGAATAACGTCCAATTGACCGAACAAACGTTTCGTTTAACGCTCACTATTGAGGGGACATTGCCGACAATCAATGCCGGACAGTTTGTAATGCTTCGGTTGCCGAACCGTACCGATCCTTTGTTGGGCAGACCGTTTGCAATTTATCGCGTTTCGGAAAATGGGTGGGAAACGGTGTTGGAAGTTATTTACCTTACTGTCGGAAAAATGACGGAACGTCTCGCCGAATGCCGATCAGGTGATCCTCTTGATTTCTGGACTCCGCTTGGTAACGGTTTTTCACCAACTAAGGCGAAACATCTTATTATGGTTGCCGGCGGAATTGGGCAAACGCCTTTTTTGATGTTTGCCGAAAAATATTGTCACACAGATTCCCGTTGCACTTTACTTTATGGTACGCGAAATATTGATCGTGCGGTAGGAGTGGAAGATTTTAGGAATCTTGGAGTTGACGTTCATCTTGCAACCGATGACGGTTCCGCCGGTTATCATGGTTCTGTTACCGATTTAATTTCCAAAGTGTATCAACCCGAAGAATCAACACAAATTCTTTGTTGTGGTCCGCGGCCGATGCTTCACTCGGCATTCCGGATTGCCCGGCAACTCCATCTACCCTGCGAAGTTTCACTCGAAACATCAATGAGTTGCGGTTTGGGAATTTGTTTCGGCTGTGTTGTCCAATGCCGTTGCGGAAAAGACGACGAAAATGTTTCAAAAACTGATAATAAAACAGACCATGAAAATATTGATTACCGGAGAACCTGTCTTGACGGTCCCGTTTTCGATGCTTACCGGCTTTGCTGGTAACACTATTAGACCTTTTCTCTAATCTAACAAAACAAAATATCCTCAATTTAGGCAATCACCAAATACAGTGTTTTTGGTAACAATTCGGTCGTTTTAGTCAGGGAGCGTTTTCCGTTTGTGGGTGACGGTTAATGAGGACGGTTGTTCTTTCGCCCTGAAAGGGCAACACAAGCCAGCCCGCCGCAACGCGGCGGGTAACAGCAAACATTATCATCGCCCTGAAAGGGCAGTAGATTAATTGAGAGTGGAACATGGATTGTTGAGAGTATCGT